>NZ_JAMPOL010000026.1:0-35469 GCF_028480325.1 Providencia sp. PROV182
GAGGCCATGGTGATGACAGCCAAAGAGGCCGTGGAAGAGGTAAAGGCCTTCGTCGTTTATTCGACCATGGCGATCTTCATATTATGGTACTCTCGTTAGTCGCTAAAAAACCAAGCTATGGCTACGAAATTATCAAAGATATTCAAGAAGCCTCAAATGGCTTATATGTTCCTAGCCCGGGGGTTATTTACCCAACGCTAACACTGCTTGAAGAACAAGGCTTCTTGGAGTCTCAGATTGTTGAACGCAATCGCAAAAGTTTTACGATTACACCTGAAGGCTCTGCCCATCTAGCTCAAAATAAAGAAATTGAAGCGGTTATTGCTCGTAAGCTGGCAAAAGCACGTGATATGCAACAAGGCAGTAATTTAGCAGAAGACATTGAGGTGGCAGTCAGTCGCTTTAAAGCTTTATTACGTCACAAAATGGTTTTAAAACAACTAAATGAAGAGCAAACTCGCCAAATTGCCTCAATCATCAATGATGCAGTAAAACAGATTGAAGAAGTGAATACGTTATTAACCAATAGCGATGAAGATTAATGTAGCTGTCTGGCATTAAACCACCTCATTTCTTTTTTATCCGGCCAACCTTATGCTTTAACAGAGCGCAATGTTGGCTTTTTTATTTGAGCCACACTCGCAAATGCACTAGATCAGTGCGAAACAGTCATTTAATGCACCAATATAGTGCATTTCGACAAATGCAGCATGATGAAAATCCCTCGTCCTCACGTAACAATCAGTATTTGCTATAATTAAAAAGTTGGCACGCTTTTCGCTTATCTATTTAAAGAGCGCATGCTAACCACTTTTATATGACTAGCACGCCAGACAAACAACAGACACACCCTCAAAAATAGCTTGTGATTTGTTGATTAGACCCGACCCAGGAGAGCCGAGATGTCCGCTGAACATGTTTTATCGTTAATTAAAGAGCACAATGTTAGATTTATTGATCTGCGTTTTACCGACACTAAAGGTAAAGAGCAACACATCACTATCCCTGCTCATCAAGTTGACGAAGACTTCTTTGAAGAAGGCCAGATGTTTGATGGTTCATCTATTGGTGGCTGGAAAGGCATCAATGAGTCAGACATGGTATTAATGCCAGACCCATCAACTGCAATGTTAGACCCGTTCTTTGCCGATATCACGTTGATCATTCGCTGCGATATTTTAGAGCCGGGCACGATGCAAGGTTATGACAGAGACCCACGTTCAATTTCAAAACGTGCGGAAGATTTTCTGCGCTCAAGTGGAATTGCCGATATCGTTCTCTTTGGGCCAGAACCTGAATTTTTCGTTTTTGATGACATTCGTTTTGGCAACAACATGCATGGTAGTTACTACCATATCGATGATATCGAAGCGGCATGGAATACGGGAACCAAATACGAAGGTGGTAATAAAGGCCATCGCCCTGCAGTAAAAGGCGGTTATTTCCCAGTTCCACCGGTTGATTCATCACAAGACCTACGTTCAGCCATGTGTACCACAATGGAAGAGATGGGCTTAGTTGTTGAAGCTCACCATCATGAAGTGGCGACAGCTGGCCAAAACGAGGTTGCGACCCGCTTTAATACTATGACGAAAAAAGCGGATGAAACTCAAATTTATAAATATGTTGTTCACAATGTTGCACATGCCTACGGTAAAACAGCCACCTTTATGCCTAAACCTTTAGTGGGCGATAACGGCTCTGGTATGCACTGCCATATGTCTTTATCTAAAGGTGGCGTTAACCTGTTTGCAGGTGACAAATATGGCGGTTTATCCGAAATGGCGCTGTACTACATCGGTGGTATTATTAAACATGCACGTGCACTGAACGCATTTACTAACCCAACAACTAACTCATACAAACGCTTAGTTCCGGGCTTTGAAGCACCTGTAATGTTGGCATATTCTGCACGTAACCGCTCTGCTTCGATTCGTATTCCAGTCGTTGCGAGTACTAAAGCACGCCGTATTGAAGTTCGCTTCCCAGACCCAGCAGCTAACCCATATTTAGCGTTTGCGGCTCAGTTAATGGCAGGCCTTGATGGCATCATTAACAAGATCCACCCTGGTGATGCGATGGACAAAAATTTATATGATTTACCACCAGAAGAAGCCAAAGAAATTCCAACAGTTTCTGGCTCTTTAGACGAAGCATTAGCGGAATTAGATAAAGACCGTGAATTCTTAACCCGTGGTGGCGTATTCACTAATGATGCTATCGATGCATATATCGAATTAACCCGTGCCGACATCCAACGTGTTCGTATGGCGCCACACCCTCTCGAATTTGAAATGTACTACAGTGTGTAACACGCCGTTCCACTGTTAGTCTTTGTTGCCGTGAAGCACTTGCCCCATCTTTTGATGGGGCCTTTTATCTCTAACGTATTTACGCAACAAAAATCAAATATCGGTTGTTTGGTCTATCAGGTATAATGCACCAAAATAGTGCAGGAGCAACATTACATGAAAACCGAACATTTGCCAGCACCGGAACATATTCTCGACTCACTCATTAATAGCGTGCTAATTTTGGATTACGACTTGGTTATCCATTACGCCAACCATGCTGCACTCCAGATCTTAACCCAAAGCCAGCGCAAGCTATACGGTACGCCACTGCCACTATTATTCAGTTATTGTTCGCTCAATGATGAACTCATGCTCAATAGCTTAAAAGATGGCCATAGTTTTACCGAGAACGAAGTCACCTTAGTATTTAACAACCATTCCCACGTGATGTCGTTCAGTGCACAGCCTTTTTCAGAGCAATTTATTTTAGTTGAGCTTTCACAATTAGATAGCCAACGGCGTTTGAGCCAAGAACTCGCACAGAATGCCCAGCAATTGGCTGCCCGCGAACTGATCCGTGGACTTGCTCACGAAATCAAAAACCCTCTCGGAGGTTTGCGAGGCGCTGCGCAATTGCTATCTAAAGCGTTGCCTGACCCACAATTAAATGAATATACTCAAGTGATTATCGAACAGGCTGACCGCTTGCGAGCACTGGTTGATCGGCTACTTGGCCCTCAATATCCGGGGCCGAAAACACAGCAAAGTATTCATCATATTATGGAAAATGTAACGCGGTTGGTGTCATTAGAAAAGCCCGATAATGTGACACTAATTCGTGACTATGACCCAAGCCTGCCCGAATTAGAGTATTACCCAGACCAAATCGAGCAAGTGCTGCTAAATATCACCCGAAATGCATTGCAAGCTCTCGCCGAAACGGGAGGCTATATCACTTTGCGTACACGAACGGCTTTTCAAGTCACACTACAAGGTGAACGTTATCGATTAGCTGCACGTATTGATATTGAAGATAACGGTCCGGGTATTCCATTGGCAATTCAGGATACATTGTTTTATCCCATGGTGAGCGGACGGCCTGATGGCACAGGGCTTGGCCTATCGATTGCTCGCAGTTTAGTTGACCAACACGCAGGAAAAATCGAATTTACCAGTTGGCCAGGCCACACTGAGTTTTCCATTTATCTACCAATTAAGAAATAGGAGATAACCATGACGCAGGGAAAAATTTGGGTGGTTGATGATGATAGTTCCATCCGTTGGGTACTTGAGCGTGCATTAGATAATGCAAAATTCGCTTGCACCTGCTTTGACAGTGCGGATGCTGTACTCGCCGCATTAGAAAATTCACTCCCTGATGTGTTGTTATCTGATATCCGTATGCCAGGCACAAATGGTATTGAGCTTCTGAATACCATCAAGCAATCACACCCGCTTCTGCCGATTATTATTATGACAGCACACTCTGACCTTGATGCTGCCGTAAATGCCTACCAATCAGGGGCATTTGATTACTTACCAAAGCCTTTCGATATTGATGAAACCGTCGCATTAGTCGAACGTGCTCTGAATCATAGCCGTGAACAAAACCATACTAGCCGTGAAGCTAAGCAGCCTGCCCCTACAGTCTCTTCGACCATGATCGGGAAAGCACCAGCGATGCAAGAGGTTTATCGCATTATTGGCCGTTTATCACGCTCATCAATTAGTGTGCTTATTAATGGCGAATCAGGAACGGGAAAAGAGCTGGTTGCCCACGCGTTACATCAACACAGCCCTCGTGCCGACGCCCCTTTTATTGCATTAAATATGGCGGCTATTCCCAAAGACTTAATTGAATCTGAGCTATTTGGCCACGAAAAAGGCGCATTTACTGGGGCGACCCAAGTACGTCAGGGCCGATTTGAACAAGCTAACCATGGGTCATTGTTTTTAGATGAAATCGGCGATATGCCCCTTGATGTACAAACTCGCTTGTTACGTGTTCTGGCTGAAGGCCAATTCTATCGTATTGGGGGTTATACCCCAGTCAATGTGGATGTACGGATTATTGCAGCGACCCACCAAGATCTTGAAAAACGAGTTAAAGAAGGCTTATTTCGCGAAGACTTATTTCACCGGTTAAATGTCATTCGAGTACAATTACCACCGCTACGTGAACGCACTGAAGATATCCCACGTCTCGCCGATTATTTTCTACAAAATACGGCAAAAGAACTCGGTGTCGAAGCTAAAGTTCTCCACCCTGACAGCGAAAAAATTCTTCAGCGCTATTATTGGTCAGGTAACGTTCGCCAATTGGAGAATGTCTGCCGTTGGTTAACCGTGATGGCAGCAAGCCAAGAAATTTTACCGCAAGATTTGCCCGATGATTTACTTGAAGAGCACCCACAACAAAATGCAGTGGTAAAATCCTCGCAAGCTGATTCCATGCCAACACAATCATTGTCATCACAAAATCCTATTTCTGCAGCTCAGTGGTTTGAATTACTTGAAGAGTGGACTGATAACGCATTAATGGACGGTAAAGAAGACCTTTTTTCTCAAACCATCCCCTTACTTGAGCGTACCATGCTAAATTGCGCGTTAAAATACACCAATGGCCATAAGCAAGAAGCTGCCCGTTTATTAGGCTGGGGAAGAAATACGTTAACTCGCAAATTAAAAGAATTAGGAATTGAATAGCTTCAAATATTCACCATCATATTAAGATAATGTACGAAGTAATTTATTACTTCATACTTATCTTAACATTCAATAACTCCATACCCATTCACATCAAAAAAGATATTTAAACGTTAAATAAATCATCATTAATGATAATTGGTTTTAGATGATACTTTTACTACGATACATTTTAGACTGCTTTTTGTTTTAAAATGAAAAAATTAAAGCACTATAATAATATTAAATGCCATCAAAACACATCATGAGTTAAGTAACAATAAAAAACACCAGTTTAAAATTAATTTAATTATTTAATCTTTATTTAATTCCACTCTAAAATTTATCACCTTAGAAAAACAGCATTTCTTAAAATATCCAAAAATAATCTCCAACCTATAATGTGAATATCAAACTCAAGATATAAAAATGATATTAAAAAAGGGCATTAAACCTAAATTACTCTCATATTGTTTATTTTTAAAATAAAAGCCAAAATACTCACCAGTTGAGTAACTAAATATATTCACTAACTCAACCTCATCATATAAATATCCTCTTGGAGAGTAAAAAATGAAAAAGAATGTCTTTGCCTATTTAATTGCGGCATCGTCTATTTTTGCCATTAATAATGCATTAGCTGCTGATGGAACGATAGATTTTACAGGTGAAATTACCGATCAGGCTTGTCAGTTTGCAACCGGTTCTGATGCATTTACCGTAAACTTAGGGAAAATCTCTAAAACGGCATTACCTAGTACGGGTAGCACGGCAGCAGCGACTAAATTTACCATCAAATTAGAAAACTGCCCGCAAACCGTGACTAGCGCAACGGTTAAATTTGATGCCACCAGTTACGCAGGCGACAGCAGTGTACTCCAGTTAACCGACCCTACTGCTGCGACAACAGCACAAAACGTTGGTATTCAAATTCAGGACGTCACAGGAACAACCGTTCCGCTATTTACTGAATCTAGCGCGTATGCATTAAAAGAAAAGACAGTAAATAATTTAGATTTTACCGCTCGTTATATTGCAATGTCTGATAGCGTTGGCGTTGGTCAAGCAAACTCAACCGCAACCTTCACTATCAATTATAACTAATAGGCTTTTAGGGTTTAAATGGATTTAAACCTTATTCCTCTATTCAATGGTACTAATATGAAACGCTTAGTTTATTTTTTTATTTCTTCATTTTTATTGATTAATTTAGCCCATGCAGGCGTTATTATTGGCGGCACTCGTGTTATTTATCATGAGGGAAATAAGGATGTCAGTATTAGTGTCGAAAACCCTGATAAAATCCCTTATTTAATTCAATCATGGATTGATGGCATTGATGAAAATAAGCAATCCGCATTTACCATTACACCACCATTATTTAGATTAAACTCAGATAAAACCAATGCGCTAAGAATATTTTTAACAGAGAATACCTTACCGAAAGATAAAGAATCATTATTTTGGCTAAATATAAAAACAATCCCAGCAACGGAGCGAACAGAAAATTCATTGCAGATTGCCTTTAAAACGCAAATGAAATTAATTTATCGTCCTTCTGCAATTAAAAATGTTGATTTTGTTGAAGAACAAAAAAAATTAACTTGGTCAAAAACAGGCAATATGATTACAGTAAAAAACCCAACACCGTATTTTATGAATTTCCAAAGCATAACCTTTAACGGTAAAAAGGTGAATGACGTCTCTTATGCTGCACCGTTTTCTAACACTTCTTTTGAGATTAACGATACTGCGAATCATGGCACGGTGAAATGGGAAGTCATTAATGACTACGGCTCTGCATCTGAACTGGCTGAAGCGAAAATATAGCCCAAAATTGATTTAGGTTGTTAAAATGAGAATAAATAAAATATGCTTTAGCCTACTTATTTATTTAGGCTATACGGTACCTTTATACGCTGAAAATGCCATCGGCAATAATACAACAGAGGGAAATATCTATTTTGACCCTGATTTCTTAGAGTTGCCTAATAAAGATGCTGTCGATTTAAGCCAATTTGAAAATAACCAACAATTGGCTGGTAATTACTATGTTGATATTTATGTCAATACCAACTTAATCGGGGCAAAAAGTTTAAAGTTTGATAAAAATACTGAGAACAAACTGGTTCCTTGCTTAACTTTGGATGATTTAAAAAGCTTTGATATTAAAATTGCAGATTATCCTGAGCTACAAAATAGCCAAACAGGCTGCGTCAATTTAGCAATCATTCCTGACGCAACAAGCCAGTTTGAATTTGATTCACAACGGTTATACCTCAGTATTCCGCAAATCGCGCTGGCGAAAAACCCGAGAGGTTATGTTGACCTTGCAGATATCGATAACGGTATTACCGCCCTATTACTGAATTACAGCTATAGCGGTTCTAAAAATACCGATCGTAAAGGTGGAGAAGACACCACCTCAAACTACGTCAATTTACGCCCCGGCTTAAATATTGGGGCATGGCGTCTGCGCAACTATACCACGTGGTCCAACAGCACAGGGCAGCCCAATAAATGGGATACTATTTATACTTACGCCTCCCGTGGGATCAACCGCATAAAAAGCCAACTAACCTTGGGAGACAGCGTATCTCCGTCAGACGTATTTGACAGTGTACCGTTTCGTGGGGCTCAGCTCGCCACCGATGATGATATGTACCCTGAAAGTCTGCGTGGCTATGCGCCAGTCGTGCGCGGGATAGCTCGCAGCAACGCACAGGTTACCATTCGCCAAAACGGTTACACCATCTACCAAACCGATGTCGCAGCAGGCCCCTTTGAAATCACTGACCTCTATCCAACCGGCAGCAGCGGTGACTTACATGTGACGATAAAAGAGTCGAACGGCAGCGAACAGGTGCAAATTGTACCCTTTGCCTCACTCCCCGTGCTGCAACGTGAGGGTTATTTATCTTATAGCACCACCGCAGGTGAATACCGCTCATATGATAGCCATGTAGATAAAACCAAATTTGGTCAGTTCACTTTGGTATACGGTTTACCCTATGGCATCACTATGTTCGGAGGAAGTCAGTTCAGTGAAAAATACCAATCTTATTCGATAGGTGCTGGGCAAAACTTGGGGCGCTTCGGGGCGCTGTCTATTGATATTACCCAATCTCACGCCAAAATGCGTGATGACAGCAAAGAACGTGGTCAGTCTTACCGCTTTAGATATAACAAAAACCTCAATGATATCGGCACCAATATTGCTTTGGCAGGTTACCGCTATTCGACCCAAGGATATTACAGTTTATCCGAGGTGTTTGATACCTTCCGTGATACCACTTACACTCCTGAAATCGAACGCCGCCGTAATCGCGGTGAAATCACCCTCAGCCAAAACCTAGGGGATACTTACGGTTCTATTTCAATGGGTTATGTTAATGAAGATTATTGGAATAGTGACCGCAAAACACAGTCAGCAACCCTTGGCTATAACAATAGCTGGCAAGGGATCAGTTACGGGCTGAATTACACCTATAACAAGAATACCAGCAGCTATTCGCAGAGTGCTGGGGCAAAAAAATACAGTGATGAAGACCACTTATTTACCTTTTCGGTCAATATCCCGTTCAGTTTGTTTGAAGATACCGCCTACATTAACTTTGCCAGTAGCCACAGTAGCCGTGACTCTAGCTCAAGTAACATCGGTGTTTCTGCCTCCCATCTAAACAACCGGTTAAATTGGAGTATGCAACAAAGTTTAGCCGATCAGGGGCAAGGCAGCTCTGGTAATGCGAACTCTACCTATAAAGGTAAATATGGCGAAATTTCCGGGGGCGCAAGTTATAGCAAGGATAACTATAACCTGTACTACGGAACTAACGGCAGCCTTGTCGCCCACGCGGGCGGGTTAGTGTTAGGGCAACAACTGGGTGAGACTGCCGCGCTGGTAGAAGTGCCTGATGCAGGGAATGTTCCCATATTAAACCAAGCGGGTGTAGTAACCAATAAACAAGGTTACGCGTTAGTGCCGTACGTCACCGCTTACCGCAAAAATACCATCGATATTGATACCTCGGCGTTACCTGACAACACGGAAATGGAACTCACTAGCCAGTCAGTCTCCCCAAGCCGTGGGGCATTAGTTAAAGCTGGTTTTACTGCCAATGTCGGTTATCGCACCATTATGGTATTGAACTTTGCAGATGGGAAGCCCGTGCCATTTGGTGCGCAGGCCATATTTAAAGATAACAACCAATTAAATGGCATGGTCGGTAATGACGGTGAAATTTATTTATCCGGCTTAGCCGAAAGTGGCCGTTTTATTATTCAATATAACGATAAACAGCAATGCCAAGTAAATTATAACTTAACCGGTATTTCAGATTATATGGGGTTATATAAAACTACTGCGGTATGCCGATAAGAGGGAAATCGATAATGAAAAAATTAATAGTCAACTCTGTATTAGCGGTGGGATGTTTATATACCGGGTATGTAAGTGCAGCCTGCAATCAAAATCCTCAATTCAAGAATCGTATTACTACTCTACCTTCCGAGACGATTTACCTTCAGTATGATGATGATAGTACAAAAGAGATATATCATAAGGTCATGTCGATGGGAAGTGCGGCTAATGCAACGACATCTAATGGAGATCAATGCGGTTATAGCACGATATACGGGCAATATTCTAATGGCTGGAGTCAAGGCACCGATGGTTATGCAAACACGAATATTGCTAGGGTAAGTATACATATTTCAATACCCGCGGCAGGAATCAATTCAGCATTTAACTGGAAAAGAAGCCTTCCTTATAACAAAGCATACTTAGCTTGGGCCTCTCCAGGAGGAATCAGTTGGGCGGTACGTTTAAGAAAGGATGGCCGGGTAATTCAATCAGGCGACCTAAAGTCAGGCAACCTTGCAGAACTCTACCAAACGAACTCGCTACCTAGTTATAGCCGATGGTCATTTTCAACACTAAGAGTACCTGTGAATTTTAAAATTGTAGTTCTCAGTTGTACTTTAAAAAATACTGTTCCTACCATTAACTTAGGTGATTGGTATGATACTCAATTTCCTACTGTTGGCAGCACCAGTAGCGAAGTTGACATTCCAATTACCTTAAACTGCTTAGCGGGCACCAATATAAAAGCAACAGTAGTCGGTACCAGTGGTGTTATTAATGCATCTCAGGGGCACATAGGCTTATCGGGTACAGATAAAGCGACAGGGATCGCCATACAGCTTGTTGATGCAAATAAAAACCCCATTCCTTTAGGTAGCAAGCAAACAATAAAAAGTAACGTCGCAGCAGGCGAGCATATCTTTGGTTGGAAAGCGCGCTACATTAAAACTGCCGATAAAGTGACACCCGGATCCGCTAATGGCACCGTGACAATTAATGTGCTCTATGAATAGGAATAACCGTATGAAGAAAATATTATTCACTATTTTATCGATTAATTTACTTGCGATGTCATCTCATTCATTTGCAGCGTCAAATATTACCGTTAACTTTACAGGCAATATCAAAGCCGCTACCTGTAATATCTCTGGCGGCAACAATATTGATATTGACTTAAAACGTTTACCTATTGATATATTTAGTGGCGCGCAGACAGGGTCCGACTGGAGAAATTTTGATATTCATTTAAATAATTGTTCGTCATTTATCAATCAAATCAAACTGACATTTGCAGGCACTGCGGACACAGCTGATACGACTAGCTTATATAAAAACCTAGGTACTGCTCAAAATATAGCTGTGCAATTACAAAGCGGTGATGGTGCCACACCGTTAGGTAATCAAAAAATATTACAAGTGCCCTTAAATGGGCAATCTGATGTCGCTATTCCACTGCGTACGCGGGCTGTTAGCATGGCAGGTAATGTCGTGGCTGGCTCTATTTCAGCCAATATTACCGCCACCATCACCTATTTATAAACCGGAGCATATAATATGAAGAAAATAGTGCTGTTATTCTGTCTTGCTTCCAGCCCCGTATTGGCAACAGACCAGCAAATTAATATCAATGTACATGGTTATGTCGCAGTTATGCCCTGTGAATTAGAAACCATCAATCATGTCATTGACCTGAAAAAAGTGAATGTTTGGAATATTCGGGATACACAAACTTCACCGTGGGTTGATTTCTCAATTAAATTGAAAAATTGCCCTATGGGTACCAAGGAAGCCATTATGGAAATTAAAGGCACCCCAGATTCAACCACAACGGATTATTTTATCAACACCGGTAGTGCTAAAAATGTCGCATTAAACTTAGCTCACCATGCAAATAAAACCACGATAAAAAATGGTGAAAAAATTACGGTGCCCGTTAATGAACAAACCCGCAAAGTTGATATTCCGCTATCAGCGAGAATGGCAGGCTATGGCTCAGGTATGACAAGTGGTTCATTTAATAGCCACCTTGATTTTACATTTGTTTATCATTAACAAGGTCTGGCTATTATATTAACTAATATCCAAATAAAAACTGTATACGTGTGATTTAAATCAAGATAAAAACCATAGTACCTGATAGATGTATCTTGAAGGTACAAGGCATTCTTTTACTTATTAAGAATAAAAAATCAATGAGGTTGAATAATGAGCAATTATTACCCTGTCTCTGCGGTTATTGGTAATAAAATAAAGTCATTGCGTAAAAATAAAGGACTCTCTCTTATTACTCTCGCTAAGACTGTTGGAATTAGTGAGCAACAGCAACTACGTTATGAACGGGGAAATAACCGAATATCGGTAGATAGACTAAAACAATATTCCAACTATTTTGATATTAACATTAGTTACTTTTTTTCGTTTAGTGACGATGAAAAAACAAAAATTAAAAATGGTTATGAAATTAAAAAATCATTTTCTTTATAGTATTTTTACTTAATCATTATTGGATACTGTATGAAAAAAAACACCTCTAAAATTGTCGGAGCGCGGATCCGCACACTAAGAAAAGACCAAAACATGAGTATTCAGCAACTCAGCACATTACTTGGAATTAGTCAGCAGCATCAATCTCGCCATGAATTAGGCGAAATCCGAATTCATGTTGATACGTTATATTCTATTTCCGAAATACTCGACCTTGATATTCAAGAGTTAATTGTTGACTTTGCTACCCCACTACCAGTTAACATAATGAGTAATAAACAGAATAGAAAAAAAATATTGCAAGCAGAAAGCCTATTATCACCAGAACATAATTTCAATTTATACAAATAGCGTTAATACAAAACTAAATTTATTTATAGGAAATTTATAGTCATGACAACTATAGCTAAAGGTATCTATAAGTAAGAAATCTCTCACGTAGCCTTAACATAGCGAATTAAAATTAAGGCTACTTAATTGAATTTAATAAGAACATTTTGATAGTCATTTAATGTTTCCTTAAAACCAAAGTTACCCCTATTTTTATTCATTTACTGAATGGCAACACCATTTTCTCTATAAAAAACCAAATAAATAGCACATTTAGACCTGCTAAATCCGATAACTATACTATTATTTCATTTTTCGATAGTAAAAATACAACATCCACTGTATGTGGTCTAATAAGTCAAAACTTTATAACCCCAAATTATCACCATATGAGAGATAAATTAAACTTATATCCCTCCTTATAATTATTCTTAGTTTTATATCGTTATTTAACTTTAGTGAAAAAATCAAAAAAAATTATATTTAACTTAGCTCAATATAGTGTATTAATCCTTCTCTTATAATGTGTTAACTTAATTAAAAAAATTAAATACTTTAAAATTTAATTATATTTTACCAAATTTTACAAAACTTGTTTATTTTAAAAAATAGTTTCAAAATACTCCTCAATTGAGTAATTGTTGTTTTTATATACTCAATGAAAAATAAATAATTATCTTTTGGAGAAAAACAAATGAAAAAGAACTTACTTGCATCATTAATTGCTGCAACCTCAATCTTTGCTGTTAATAATGCATTAGCAGCAGATGGTACTATCGACTTTACCGGTGAAATCATAGACAAAGCATGCGAATTAGCAGCTGGCTCTGATGCACTAAAAGTAAACTTAGGACAAGTATCTAAAAAAGCATTACCCACAGCGGGAAGTACTGCGGCAGCCACTAAATTTACGATTAAATTAATTAATTGCCCTGCTACAGTAACAGCGGCTTCAGTAAAATTTGATGCTGATTCTTATCTTGGTGACGACCAAGTTATTAAATTAAAAGAAGAAGCTGGCGTAGCAACTGGCGTTGGCATTCAAATTACTGATGATACGAATAAAATTGTTCCATTATTTACTGCCTCTAAAACATACCCATTGAAAGAAAATGTAGAGAACAATTTAGATTTCAGAGCACGTTATATTGCTAAGTCTGGCACAGTGACTCCTGGTCCTGCGAATGCGACAGCAACTTTCACAATCAATTATAACTAAGTAATAAATAAGGTTTAAAAGGACTTAAGCCTTATCTAATAATAATCAATGGTGGTATTATGAAATCTATTATCTATATTTTCATTTCCTTACTTACACTAATAAATACTGCGAATGCTGGTGTTATTATTGGTGGAACCCGTGTTATTTATAACGAGGGAAACAAAGATGTCAGCATCAGTGTAGAAAATCCAGATAAAATCCCTTATTTGATTCAATCTTGGATTGATAATATAGATGAAAAAAAACAATCTGATTTTTCTATCACACCACCATTATTTAGGCTAAATACAGATAGAACTAATGCGCTTAGAATATTTTTAACAGAAAATAAATTACCTAATGATAGAGAGTCATTGTTCTGGTTAAATATAAAAACTATTCCAGCAACAGAAAGAACAGAAAACTCATTACAAATTGCCTTTAAAACGCAAATGAAATTAATTTATCGCCCTAAAGCATTAAAAGATGTTAATTTTATTGAAGAGCAAAAAAAATTAGTGTGGTCTAAATCTGGAAATAAAATTACGGTTAAAAACCCAACACCTTATTTTATGAATTTCCAGAGCATCAGCTTTAACGGAACAAAGGCTAATGATGTTTCTTATGCGGCACCTTTCTCAAATGCGACTTTCGAGGTTAATAACTCAAATACTAATGGAACAATAAAATGGGAAGTTATTAATGATTATGGTGCAGCACCAGAAGCACTCGAAAAGAAAATATAAAACTATAAAATAAGTTGGGCTTTATCATGAAAATAAATAAAATATCTCTAGGCCTACTATTATATTTAGGCTATACCGCATCGCTATATGCTGAAGAAAAAACAGAAAATAATGTCTACTTTGACCCTGACTTTTTAGAGTTACCGAATAAAGATTCGGTTGATTTGTCACAGTTTGAGAATAATGAGCAATTAGCCGGTGACTACTATGTTGATATTTATGTCAACACCAACTTAATTGGTGCTAAAAATCTTAAATTTGAAAAAAATAGCCGTAACCAATTAGTTCCGTGTTTATCACTGACTGATATTAAAGAGTTTGGTATCAAAACAGCCGAATACCCTGAATTACAAACCGCAGGAAGCCACTGTGTAAACCTTGCGGCGATCCCTGATGCCACAAGTAATTTTGAGTTTGATTCTCAACGTTTATATTTAAGCATCCCCCAAATCGCATTGGATAGAAACCCAAGGGGTTACGTTGACTTAGCCAATATCGATAATGGGATCAACGCACTGCTATTAAATTATAGCTATAACGGCTCTAAGAATTACGATCGTAAAAGTAGTGGTTCGGATAACACATCCCATTATGTAAATTTAAGACCTGGCTTAAATATTGGAGCATGGCGGCTACGCAATTACACAACATGGTCAAGTAGTACCGACCAATCCGGTAAATGGGATACCATCTATACCTACGCATCACGCGGTATTAATAGCATCAAAAGTCAGTTGACCTTGGGAGATAGTGTCTCACCTTCGATGGTTTTTGATAGCGTGCCATTTCGTGGTGCTCAGCTTGCGACAGATGATGATATGTCCCCTGAGAGTTTACGCGGCTATGCGCCCGTTGTACGTGGGATTGCTCGTAGCAACGCACAGGTGACGATCCGCCAAAATGGTTACATTATCTACCAAACCGAGGTGGCTGCGGGCCCTTTTGAAATCAATGACTTATACCCAACGGGGGGAAGCGGTGATTTGCATGTCACCATCAAAGAATCCAACGGTAGTGAGCAATATCAAATCGTTCCTTTTGCTTCATTACCTGTATTGCAACGTGAAGGATATTTTTCTTATAGCGTAACGGGCGGAGAATACCGCGCTTATGACAGTAGCATTGATAAAACAAAATTTGGCCAATTTACCTTAATCTATGGTCTACCTTATGGTATTACCGCTTATGGTGGTAGCCAAGTGAGTGAGCATTACCAATCTTACTCCATCGGCGCAGGCCAAAACCTTGGGCGATTTGGTGCGTTATCCATTGACGTTACCCATGCAAATTCAACGCTAAGTAATGACGTTAAGGAAAAAGGCCAATCATACCGTTTCCGCTATAACAAAAATATCAACGATATTGGTACTAATATCGCATTGGCTGGTTATCGTTATTCCACTAAAGGTTTTTACAGTTTAGCGGAAGTCTTTGACGGCTATAGAAATACAAACTATATCCCTGAAATTGAACGCCGCCGTAATCGCGGTGAGATCACCCTCAGCCAAAACTTAGGGGATAACTTTGGTTCAATCTCCGTAGGCTATATCAATGAAGACTACTGGAATAGTGACCGTAAAACTCAGTCTGCCACCGTGGGTTATAACAACAGTTGGCAAGGCATTAGTTATAGTTTGAATTATACCTATAACAAAAATACCAATAGCTACTCATATACTTCCGGTAGCCGTACGAAAAGTGAAGATGATCATCAGCTTGCCTTCTCTGTCAGTGTGCCATTTACCGTGTTTGATAACACCTTCTATTACAACTTTAACAGTAATAGTAGCAGCAACGGCCCAAGCACAGGCAGTATTGGGCTTTCCGCTTCACAACTTAATAACCGCTTAAATTGGAGCATGCAGCAGGGTTTCACCACTCAAGAACAAGGTACGAGCGGTAATATGAACGCTTCTTATAAAGGCCAATATGGTGAAATTTCAGGTGGAACAGGCTATAGCAAAGACAACTATAACCTCTATTACGGTGTTAATGGTAGCTTAGTGGCTCACTCTGGCGGCCTTGTACTCGGTCAACAATTAGGCGAAACCGCGGCTATTGTTGAAATCCCAGATGCAGGTGATGTACCAGTATTAAACCAAGCAGGGGTTGTCACTAATAACCAAGGTTATGCACTCGTGCCTTATATCACGGCTTATCGTAAAAATGTGATTGATATTGATACTTCTGAACTACCTGAAAATACGGAAATGGAGTTAACCAGCCAAAGTGTTGCACCAAGCCGTGGCGCTCTAGTGAAAGCCAGCTTTGCCGCAAATGTCGGGTACCGAGCCATCATGATATTAACCTTTGCTGATGGTAACCCCGTACCTTTTGGTGCTCAGGCGATATTTAAAGATAATCCTCAGCTAAATAATATAGTGGGCAATGATGGCGAAATTTATTTATCTGGTTTAGCTGAAAATGGCAGCTTTACCATTCAATATAACGATAAACAACAATGCCAAGTAAATTATAACTTAGCAGGTATATCGAATTATATGGGGTTATATAAAACAGCTGCAATTTGTAAATAATCGGTGATATAAATGAAAAATTTATTCTATAAGTCTACTTTTATATTTATAAGTCTATTTTTATATTCAAGCTATACAAATGCAGCCTGTATCCAGAATCCAAGATTTAATAATATACAAGTGAATATTCCTACAGCAACTTATAACATTCAGTATGATGATATAACTACCAGAGAATTAGGGGCACTAAGTGTCCGTTATTTATCTGGTTCGATGACAACTACCTATTCTGAAGGAAATGGGAGCTGTGGTATATCTTACTTATATGGTGATTTTATTAATAACTGGGTTCCCAATAATGGTGTTGCAACATCAAATATTCCTGGTATCGGTATTTCAGTTCAAACTGCATCAATAGGTGGAGATTTCAATCGTTGGTTTGGCCCTTCCTCAAGTGGCAAGCAACCATGGGAAATATCAGATACCGTTTGGTATATTAAAATAAAAAAAATAGGGCAGGTAACCTCGTCAAATACCCTGCGCTCTGGCCCAGTAGCTCAATTAACTCAAAAAAATCAGACGCCCATTAGCACTTGGTATCTAACAACCTTAAACATGCCTGCAAATGCGATTCGTATCAATGTACTTAGCTGTTCATTAAAGAACAACCAGTCAACCTACAATATTGATATGCAAGATTGGTATGATACACAATTCCCTAATATAGGCTCAACCAGTGCGCCTGTAGATATTCCAATTACCTTAACATGTGCAGCGGGTACCAATATTAAAGCGACGGTCACAAGTTCTAAATATGAAGATACCGCTACAGGAAAATTAGCTCTAACGGGACCTGATAGCGCCACTGGTGTCGCAATACAATTGCTAGATAAAAATAATAACCCGATCAAGTTGAACACTTTAAATAGCCTGCAAAATAATGTGCCGGCTGGTGATTATATGTTTGATTGGAAAGCTCGCTATATCAAAACGGCAGATAACATCACGCCGGGTACAGCGAATGCCTCTGCTACTGTAAATATTCGCTATGAGTAGGAATAAAAAATGAAAAAAATATCTAAAAATTTACTTTTACTTAGTAGCTTAATATTCAGTGGGAATTTATTTGCTGCTAGCACAGTGACATTGAACTTTACCGGAAATATTAGAGCCGCAACTTGCAATATTACCGGTGGGAATAATATTGATATTGACCTGAAAAATATTTCTGCTGATGTATTTCGTAATGCGAGTTCAGGTTCTAACTGGAACACATTTAATATTAGCCTAAATAATTGTTCATCTTTTATTAATCAAGTAAAACTGACGTTTACAGGAACCGCAGATACTGCGGATGCAGCAAGCTTATACAAAAATCAAGGTACGGCTAAAAACTTAGCCGTTCAACTACAAAATGGTAATGGAACAACCGCTTTAGGTAACCAAAAAGTATTACAAGTTCCGACAAATGGGCAAGCGAATATTAATATTCCATTACGCACACGCGCCTTTAGCTCATTAGGTAATGCCACTCCGGGAACTATTTCCGCCAATATTACGGCAACAATTACCTATTTATAAAAGAGAAAATAATATGAGACATTTTATCCTATTACTATCACTAATGAGCTGTTCTTTAACTGCATTTGGGCTAACAGCAAATATTAAAGTGCATGGCGTCGTTATTGCTGCTCCTTGTGAGGTTGAAAAAAATAATTATTTAATCGATTTGAAAAAAATTAATATTTGGAATATCAAAGATACGCAAAAATCTCCGTGGGTTGATTTTTCCGTGAAGCTAAAAAATTGCCCTGTAGGCACCACCAAAGCTGTAATGAAAATATCAGGTACGCCAGACTCAACAATAACTGAACATTTTATTAATAATGGTACGGCGAAAAATGTGGCATTAAATTTAGCCAATACCGGCAATAAAACAACAATAAAAAATGGCGATACCATTACCGCGAATGTTAATACTCAAACGCGAAATGTTGAAATCCCATTATCTGCAAGAGTCTCGGGTTATGGAAGTGGTATGGTTGCAGGTTCATTTAAAAGCCATTTAGAATTTACATTTACATATCAGTAAGTAAGTTTGTTTTAATTATATCAGTTTTAATAGGGGAAAGCGGTATGCCTAATTACTATCTTATATCAAAAATAATTGGCAATAAAATCACCTATTACCGAAAAATGAAAGGCATGACATTAGAAAATTTATCTAATATCGTGGGTGTGAGTGAACAACAACAGTCACGCTATGAGCGTGGTATTAATCGAATTAATATTGATAGGCTTTATCATTACTCTAAGATATTTGAAATTGATATTATGGCTTTTTTTATTTTCAATTCTAGAGAGATCAATGAGATTGAGCATGCAGAAGAAAAATATTTAAATAAAAAAAGTAAATGTTAAGGATATTTTATGACTAAAAAGAAAATTTTACTGGTAATAATAGGCTCGGTTTTTGCTTATTCTGCATATACACAAGCGGCCTGTATTCAAAATCCTAATTTACGGAATGTTGTGGTGAATGTACCAGCAAGAACCTATTCGCTGCAATATGATGATACAGGGGCTCGCGATTTAGCCACTATTCAGGTCAATTTTAAAGGCTCACAAGTCAATACATTTTCAGGCCCAAAAAGTAATGGTCAATGTGGTGATGCCTACTTACACGCTGACTATGTCAATGGTTGGGTACCAAACGGCAATAAAATTGCAGCCAGTAATATACCGGGCATCAGCATTCAAGTGAAAGCAACCAATATCGGTTTTTTAAATACACGTTATGGACCACCAACAGCAGCTAACCCAGCCGCTTGGACTATTGCTAACCCATATTGGACGATTACCATAAAAAAAACAGGACAAGTCACACAAGGGGGAAATTTAAAGGCAGGGCATGTGGGAAGACTAACACAGCGTAACCCTGCGCCACATAACAGTACGTGGAATTTAACATCGCTGAATATTCCAGCAGGTGCTATCAAAATTAATGTATTAAAGTGCTCAACAAAAGCGACAAGTTACAATGTTAACTTAGGGACTTGGTATGATACTCAGTTTAAAGCTATTGGCTCTACTAGCAATAGTGTCAATATACCCATTACATTAAGCTGCGCTGCAGGCACCAATCTAAAAGTGACAGTCACAAGTAGTGCTGGGTATGTTGATATCAATACAGGGAAGATTAAATTGTCTGGGCAAGGTCAAGCGACTGGAGTCGCCATTCAATTATTGGATAGAAACAGCAACCCGATAAAGCTCAACTCAAAGTTCACTTTGCAAAACAATGTTGCAGGTGGCGATTATATTTTTAATTGGAAAGCTAGATATATTAAGACTGCTAATAATATAACTGCAGGAACTGCAAACTCAACAGCTTCGGTTAACATAAGATATGAATAAATAGCATCCAACATTAATCATAAAAAGATATTAATTTATTTATAACTTGATTTTTATTGCTAACATCGAAAAATATCATCGAACAATTGATAAATAGCAAATTTACTATTTTATTAAAATGGTTAAGATAGAGAGGTAATCTTTCATCGTGTTTAGTTAGAAATAAAAAATATAATTATAGGAGTATATATGCCTTATTCAACATCTCACCTAATTGGCAAAAAAATACTTTTTTATCGGAAAACGAATGGACTTTCAGTTAATGAACTATCCGAGGTTATTGGCATCAGCCCACAACAGCAGTCACGATATGAAAGAGGAGTAAATAGAATTACTTTAGATAGATTGTTCCAGTATGCAACGTATTTTGAGATTGATATTAAAACCTTCTTTCAGTCCCATGATTTTTAATAAATTAAGTAATAATACATATCACTAGAAGATCCAATTACATTAAAAATATTTAATTATATTAACATTATAATATTTAAAATAAATTAGAGAGAAAATCATGAAACGAAAAATATCTAAATCCGTCGGTTTAAAAATAAGATCATTAAGAGAAAGTCACGGAATGAGTGGTAAAGATTTAAGCATATTGTTAGGCATTAGCCAACAACACCAATCACGCTATGAAAATGGCGAGGTTAATATTCATGTCGATACTATTTACCAGTTGGCACAAATATTTAATGTTTCGCCGACCTATTTCTTTACTGAAACCATTACGGATATTAATAGTACAGAGCTCTCTGTTAATAAAAAGAATTATTTCTCTGCTGAAGCTTTGGTATTCTAACCTCTAAATATGAGCATTATAATATGCCAATAAATTAAATATCGGTGCTATTTCTATTTATAGTATAGCACCGACTTATTATTCTTTTTTAGACTCCTCCACCAACCAATGACGAAATATCGCCATCGCTGGTGTCATGACTCTTGACTTTAAACGGCTTAACCAATATCCACCCAGTGTTACAGATATATCAAAAGGTTGAACTAACGCCCCAGCACTTAATTCATGACTAAACATGCAACTTGGCACCAATGCTATACTGTCAGTTAATAACGCAGCCTCAACCATTAAACGCGATGAATCAAATACTGGGCCTTTGACACGCCAAGGTTCAATCTCCGCAGCTAAAAACCATTTTTCCCATTCATCTTTACGATATGAACGCATTAACTGGTGGGATTTTAAATCTAATGGATGTTTGAGCTGGCTTGCGACTTTCTCTGAACAAAGTACAGTATGAGCTGTTGAAAATAGGGGGATATTTTCAACCAGTGGCCATAAGCCCTCCCCAAAGCGAATAGCAAAATCAACGCCTTCGGCAGCGAGATTCACCACATTGTTATGAGTCATAATGCGTAAATCAATATAAGGGTATAGTTCCGAGAATTGGGTTAACCTTGGCAATAACCAGCCCACAGCAAATGTACCGACCACTGAAATACTTAAAGCTTCTCGATAATGGCCATCTTCAAATTGCAGTAGTAATGACTCAATCTGGTCAAAAGAGCGGCTCAATACGGGCAGCAATGCAAGCCCTTCATCAGTTAATGCAAGCCCTCTAGGTAAGCGAATAAAGAGTTCTAGTCCCAGCTGCTCCTCTAACAACCTAACTTGTTGACTAACAGCTGCCTGAGTGACATTCAACTCTATTCCTGCTCGTGTAAAACTTAAATGCCGCGCTGAAGCTTCGAATGCCCTAAGCGCATTGAGTGGAAGCCGATGACGATAATTTTCTGCCATAAGATTTTCTTTTACCTCATCGAATTTTATATCGTTTTAAATAATGACCGAAAGCATGCATACTGCTTTGCAATCGCGGTTTAACCGCCTAATAGCCTATATTAAAGCACTTTAAATTTACAATGAAGTGCTTTCAGTTCCTGTTAGCAATAACTTAAACTTGTACTTATTGGAATAACTCTATGAAAACTCTTTTTCGTCAGGGGCGAATTTTTGTCGCACTGAGTTTGGCGTTAACCACGCTATCCGCTAATGCGTTCACTCAAAAGGATGTGGATGACATTATTAAACCTCTGATGGAACAAAAACAGATCCCAGGGATGTCTGTCGCAATTTCCGTTGAAGGGAAACACTATATTTATCACTATGGTGTGCAGTCTAAGCAAAGCTTAGTACCTGTCAGTGATGAGACTTTATTTGAGATTGGTTCTTTGTCTAAAACGTTTACTGCCACACTCGCAGCCTATGCACAAGACCAAGGAAAACTCGATTTTTCGCAAAAGGTAAGCCACTATCTTCCTGAATTAAAAGGGTCTGCTTTTGACCAAGTCACAGTAATGAACTTGGCTACTCACACTTCCGGTTTATCGTTATTTGTGCCTGATAGCATTACTAATTCAGCTGAATTAATCCGTTATTACCAGCAGTGGAAACCTACCAAAGCCATTGGGCAATATCGCTCTTATTCAAATCTTGGCGTGGGGCTACTCGGTATCGTTACCGCTAAACAACTCAAAATGCCATTTGAGCAAGCGATGGAAAAATTAATGTTGCCTGCACTTGGGCTAAAACATACCTATATTCATGTCCCTAAAAACCAACAGAAAAATTATGCTCAAGGTTATAATAAGCACGATCAGCCCATTCGTGTAGCACCACAAATTTTAGATGCTGAATCTTATGGTTTGAAATCTAATGCTAAAGATCTAATTCGCTTCTTAGATATTAATATGCAAACGAAGAAAGTCGCTAAGCCGTGGCAAGAAGCCGTAGAAAACACCCATACTGGGTTCTATATGACCGATTCATTTATGCAAGATATGATGTGGGAAAGCTATTCGTGGCCAGTATCTCTTGCTCAATTACAGCAAGGTAACCGAAATGAAATGGCGCTCACACCGCAAAAAGTTGAAGCTATCCATCCTGTAATGCCACCTGAAACACAGGCTTTTTACAATAAAACAGGTTCAACCAATGGTTTTGCAACCTATGCGGCATTTATTCCGGAAAACCAAGTGGGTATTATTATTTTATCCAACAAATGGTATCCAATCCCTGACCGCATCACTGCGGCCTACCAGCTAATCGAAAAAGCGAAACACTAGCCCACGCAGAACATCCAATGTTCTAAATAATCAGATAACGAACCAGTAATACTCAAAATAGTTCGTGCTAGAGCAAGGCGGCAAAATTCGGCTATCTCGGGGAGTATACAAAAGTATATGACCCGAGTAGCCGAATAAGGCCAACGCAGCTATTGCGCGAAATATGAAGAGTATTAAAGACAACAACGCGACAGCACGAATTATGAAGAGCATTTAGATAACGCGGGAAAACTGCCGCTGCCTCATCTGACTACGTAAATAAACATCAAAACACATACAAATATTACGAATAAGTAAACGCCCTTGCGGCGTAACTTTAATTCCTTTGTCTGTCATTTCGACTAATCCATCTTCTGCCATTGGCTTCAATAGCTCTAAATCCTCTTTAAAATAAGATTTAAAGTCAATTGGATAGATTGCTTCAATTTGTGCAAAATCCAATTGGAAGTTACAGATTAAGGTTTTAATAACATCACGGCGCAAGCAATCATCATCGGTTAAGACGAGACCTCGCCACAGCGCTTGGCCTTGCTCTTCAACTTGCGCATAATAGGTTTTCAAATCTTTTTGATTTTGCGCGTAGTTATCGCCTAACATACTGATCGCAGAAACGCCTAATCCTAATAAATCACAGTCGCCTTGAGTCGTATAACCTTGGAAATTACGGTGTAAAACCCCTTCTCGTTGGGCCACAGCGAGCTCATCTTCAGGGCGAGCAAAGTGGTCCATACCAATGAATTGATAGCCATCTCTGGTGAGGGTTGCGATTGTGTCTTGCAGAATATCGAGTTTTTGCTCTGCACTTGGTAAATCAGCATCTTTAATTTTACGCTGCGCCGCAAATAAATTAGGCAAATGCGCGTAATTAAACACACTTAAGCGATCTGGTGATAATTCAGCCACTTTCTTTAAGGTAAATGCAAAGCTTTCAGGAGTTTGTTTAGGTAAACCATAAATCAAATCAATACTCGTTGAGGTAAAACCCGTTTCTTTTGCTCGTTTAATTAGGGCAAAAATAAATTCTTCGTCCTGTTCACGGTTAACCAGCACCTGAACTTCTTTATTAAAATCCTGAACTCCCATGCTTAAGCGGTTAAACCCTTCATGGCGCAGATGGTCTATCATATCCAGTTCAATTTCACGCGGGTCGACTTCGATGGACATTTCAACATCATCCGCAAAATGAAAATGCTTTTTCAATAAACCAACCAAATGGCTGACTTGAGCTTTATCGAGGTAAGTCGGAGTACCACCGCCCCAATGCATCTGGGTCACAATACGACCTTTTAATAAAGCTGCGCGCTGAATAATTTCTTGTTCAATTACTTTAAGATATTCATCGGCTTTATGTTTTTGGCGTGTCACTAATTTATTACAGCCACAGAAATAACAAAGTTTATGGCAAAAAGGGATATGGACATAGAGCGATAAAGGTCGATCAGGATAACGTTGTGTTGCTTGAACAAACGCATTCTCATCATAATCTTGATTGAATTCCAAGGCTGTGGGATACGAGGTATAACGAGGCCCTGAATAATTGTATTTTTGAATGAGAGAAAGATCCCAAACAATATTTTGCTCTGACATAACATTCCTCAATTGACCAAAAGCTCAAACTATAACGATGACTTCACTCTATTTAATTTGTTATTCGATGAGAGTGAAAATTTTATAACCTGCATAAGCATTATAGACTCTAAATATTTCGAGTTGCAGCTAGGCGACAAGTGAATGAGTCGCTAGGAGTATACATAAGTATGAGACTCGTGCGAATGAACATAGTCAACAACGCTGCAGCTTTGAATATGACCAGTATAAATATGTTAGAGAAAAGAGACTTGATTCAACATCAAAGAAAAGTGAGTTAGCAGAAAAAATAGCCAAATCCCCCGCTAGCGCGAGGGATCTTTTAAACGAAATTATTTACTTTTTAAGATGCGCATAATGTCATCAAGTTTTTCTTCGTCTTCTTCCTCTTCTTCTTCGCTATATTCAATACCGAGAATATTCATCAGTTCATCAATACGGTCTAAACAGGTATCAACATACTGCTGTTCTTGCGCAGTGATAGTTTCGCCATCCTCCAGACGCGCCAAAATGCTATCTAGGCGGTCATCGCTTTCTAGCATTTCCAACTCTTTTTCTGGCGTCAATTTTTCTTTAGCGACTGGCATCTCTTTCACCACTGGACGCGCTACAGGTTTGTTATCATCCACAACTAATGGAATCGGTTTTTTGCTACCAATACGCGGGTCTGTGGTGGTAGATTGCCCACCTTTAGCATTGTTAGAAGCAGATTCTTGGTTACGGCTACCAGATTTATGACCACGATGTTTTTTCTCGCGCTTACGCTCACGGCCTTCCGCATTTATCTCTTCTTTAGTTTTACGGTATTTTTTCTTTGGCTTAGCAGCCGGTTTTTTTGGTGCATTCATGGTCTGATACCTTGATAAAGTCAGTTTCTGCTGCGAAATCTAGCAGGATCCCATAAAGGGGGAAAGCACTAGTTTGCAATTTTGGCGGATTTTTTACTCCACCCTGCCTTCGCAATAGTACTTTAATGATTATACCTTAAATAATTTGTGTTGCATGCAAGCAACAAAAAGGAAGAGCCGTATGAGGGGGGATTAATCTTCTAAATAGCTTTACCTACAGAAAATGATCACTTCGCCAATACACTAATTAATTCAAGCTGCCTAAACGTTCCAATACTCTAAATAGCTGTACCGTTAGAGGACAGAAAATAGAGAGTCATCTTGAGCAATATTCTAAATAATTCAAGTTGTGGCTAGGCGTCAATCGAGGTTATCTCGGGGAGCATACATAAGTATGTGACCCGAGTAGCCGAGAGAAGACAACAACGCCACAGCTTGAAGTATGACGAATATCAGGCGTCGACGAGCACCATTTTTAGTAGAAACATCGCCGCCACTAAAATCACACACAGCCCCAGATCACGCCAGCGGCCTGTACCAATTTTCATTGCACAGTACGCAATAAAGCCTAGTGCGATACCTTCTGTGATTGAGAAGCTAAATGGCATCATCACTGCGGTAATAAATGCGGGTACAGACTCAGTTAAGTCATCCCATTTCACGCGGGTTAAACTTGAAGTCATCAACACGCCCACGTAAATCAAGGCACCCGCAGTTGCATAAGCAGGAACCATACCGGCAAGAGGTGAGATAAACATGGTCAATAGAAATAGAATACCAACGACAATCGCAGTTAAACCTGTACGCCCACCAACAGAAACACCAGAAGAACTTTCAATATAGGCGGTGACAGAAGATGTCCCCATCGCTGAACCTGCAACAGAGCTCAAGCTGTCCACATATAACGCTTGCTTCATCCGTGGGAAAGTTCCGCGTTCATTTGTGATACCAGCTTTGTCAGTCACACCTATCATGGTGCCTGATGAGTCAAACAGGTTTACTAACATAAAGGCAAAAATCACACCGGATAACGCTAAGTCTAAAGAGCCAGCGAAATCAACCTGCCCGACGACACTCGTGATACTTGGCGGCATTGAGAATATCCCAGAATATTTCACATCCCCCAGAGCTAGGCCAATCAAGGTGGTCACTGCAATAGAAACTAATACCGCGGCATGAATATTACGAGCCGCTAAGATTGCAATAATAAAGAACCCGAGGGCTCCCAACCAAACATTATGGTGAGTCAAATTACCGATAGAGACTAACGTGTCTGGATTAGCGACAATAATACCGGAGTTTTTCAGCCCCATCATCGCAATAAATAGGCCGATACCACTGGTGATCCCGACGCGAAGACTAAGCGGGATATTGGCGATAATCCAATAACGGATACGGAATAATGTCAGAATAAATAACCCGACTGCCCCCCAAAATACGGCCCCCATTGCAACTTGCCATGAATAGCCCATCGCGCCAACTACAACGAAAGCAAAAAAAGCATTCAGCCCCATAGCAGGTGCTACTGCAATCGGTAAATTTGCCAACAGCCCCATCAAAATACTACCAATAGCCGCAATCAAACAGGTGGTGACAAACACAGCTTTGATATCCATGCCTGCAACTGAGAGAATTTGAGGGTTAACAAAAACGATATATACCATCGTTAGGAAGGTGGTGAAGCCTGCAACAACTTCTGTCCGTGCTGTCGTGCCGTGCTCTTGCAATTTAAAAACACGCTGAAACAAGCCCTGCGGTTGTGCCGAGCTAGAAGATTGATTACTCATTAGATATTGCGCCCAAAAAAAGTTTTTTTCGCCCTATACTACAATTAAAAATCACAAAAGAAAACGATTGCGTAAACTATAAGGGGCAAAAATGTCCTAACTAACTGATACGCCAAGATGAAATAATAATAGAAACCAAAATAGTGGAGTGAAAAAGTGGTGAGTATTTCACCACCACTTTTGATTTAGGAAAGTGCTAACAATTTTTGTCGGCGCCAAAACAATAAACGATGTTTCGCAGCCAGTTTCTGGGGTTGATGTTGCGCACTCAGCTTTGTCGCCACCCTATTCGCAATAATTTCTACCGCAAAACACATTACAAAATAAATAAATGCTACGAATAAGAAAACTTCGAGAGGATAAACCATTTCACGGTTATTCACTTGGGTTGCTAAGAAAGAAAGCTCCGCAACACCAACAACATAAGCCAACGAGGTATCTTTAATTAATGCTACCCACTGGTTAATAAATGAAGGAACCATCATACGTAAGGCCTGTGGCAATACGACATTCCACAATACCTGCCAGCGGCTAAACCCCAAGGATAACCCTGCCTGCCACTGCCCTGCTCCTATCGCTAAAATGCCAGCTTTCACGGCATGAGCCAAATATGCAGAAGTAATTAATGCCAATGCACAGACGACTGTTGCAATACCCGGAATTTCCATACCCAATAAGATTGGCAACAGAAAATAGGTCCAAAAAATTAACATAATGACCGGAATTGCACGGAAAAAACCTAAAATCGCAGCAAATAGGTTAACCCAGAAGCCCCGCAGCATGGCTAAAGCTATTCCACCCAATGTTCCTAATACAATAGAAGCCGCACCGGCAAGTAAACTAATGACTAACGTCAGTGCAGCGCCTTCAAGTGGCCCATCCGGAAAAGTACCAAACAATAAATATTGCCAATTCTGCTCAATAATCGAAAAATCCATCTTATACCCCCTGAGCCAAATTACGCTGTTGACGCCACTGGCCCCAACCTTCCATTACCGCAATAATGGCAATATACAAAACGGTTGCCACACCAAATGCAGCAAAGGTTTGCAGTGTCTGGCTATCAACCTGGCGGGAGACATAAGACAGTTCTGCGACGCCTATCGCCATCGTTAATGATGAATTTTTTACCACATTCATATATTGGCCCAGTAGTGGAGGCATCGCGATTTTAACGGCTTGCGGTAATACCACCAGTTTCATGGCCTGCCATGAGGTTAGCCCTAAAGCAAACGCAGCATATTTCTGTCCCTGACGAACGCCACGGATCCCAGCACGAATTTCTTCAGCGATAAACGGCACGGTATAAAGGGTCAAACCGATAAAACCGGCTAAAAATTCAAATGACGGCCAACCCACTGTGATTCCAAGTAAATGGACTTCATGGGGAGTATTGAGCCATTCCATTGCAGCAGAGGGTAAAATTTCACCAGAAGCGAAATACCAAAAGAATAACTGCACCAACAAAGGCGTATTTCTGAAAATAGAGATGTAGATACTCACAGCCCAACGCACAAGAGTAATTTGGCTATCCTTTGCTGATGCAACTATCAAACCCAATACAGTGGCTGCAACAATGGTACAAATCGAGATCCAAATAGTGATCAAAAAGCCGTAGCCAAACCATTCTAAATACTGCGGTGCCAAGAAATGGGCAGACCAAAAATCACCATTTAAAAATTTTTCAAACATTGTTCACGACCTATTGCCTTCACAGCTTGTGATTAAAAACTCATCCTTTATAACCAAGAACCCCACACAGAGTGCGGGGCTTCAAATCACTGAGTACTTACCGTTACCCATTAAGACTGTGGCTGTTGCTCACTCAGTGGTGCGAATTTAAAGTCTCCGCGTGGCTGTGCAGCTTTGGTATCTGGCCCAAACCAGCGGTTATAGATCACCTCGGCTTTACCTTCTTTCTCCAGTTTCAACAGTGTTTCGTTGACGTTTTCAACCAAACGCGTTTCACCTTTGCTTGCTGCCAATGCTTGGTATTCTTTCGTCAGGCTAAATGGGGAAATCTCAAAATCTGCTTTCACTTTTTCAGGTAAATTACCTAATAAGCCCACCAGTTTTGCATCATCTTGTGTGATAGCTTGGACGTTACCATTACGCAGTGCAGCGAAAGCTTGTGGGGTATCGTCATAAGAAATCACTTTAGTCTCAGGGAACCGCTCACGCAAAGTCACTTCCTGCACAGTACCTTTGTCTGCGCCAATACGCAGTGGTTTGATGTCGTCAGGTGTTTTTAATACGCCTTTACGGGCAATAAATTTTTGGCCTGTCGCAAAATCAGGAATTGAGAAATCAACTTGTTTTGCGCGTTCATCTGTAATGGTGAAGTTAGCACCAATCAAGTCAACTTTTCCTGAAGTTAGAAGTGGAATGCGATTTGCTGGATTAGTTGGACGAAGCTCAAGTTTTACCCCTAGGCCATCTGCAATTTCTTGCGCAATATCAACATCATAACCCGCTAATTTTTTAGTTTGTGGGTCAATAAAACCAAATGGTGGGTTACTATCAAATACTGAAATGCGGATCACACCCGCTTGTTTGATATCATCTAATTTATCTGCGCTAGCGACATTCGCTGTCAGCGCTAAACCTGTAAGTAAAACAGTCGTTAGAATACGAGCTTTCATTGAACACCCCTGACGGTAAATTTTTGTAAATCGACCATCACAAGCTATCAACTATTGCTTAGCACTTGAAATAATATTAAATAATATATTTATAACAAAATAGAATATAAAACCACACAAAAAAGGGCAAGCTTTGTACAAAGGCCCCAACATGGTTAAACCATCAATAGACTCTTATTGAGCAAGAAGAAAGTCGGTATAAAAATCTTAAGCTAAATTTTTAGATGCTTTGTACCTGAAAATATACGCCAATAGTCATTAAAGAAATAACTGTTCAAACGTATCAATACTCTAAATAGTTCGTATTGCGGCTAGGCACCAAGCTAGGATATTTCGGGGAGCATACATCAGTATGTGCCCCGAATCGCCGAGCGAAGCCAACACCGCCACAGCACGAAATATGACCAGCGTTTATGCTCTAAATAGTTCGTATTGTGGCTAGGCACCAAGCTAGGATATTTCGGGGAGCATACATCAGTATGTGCCCCGAATCACCGAGCGAAGCCAACACCGCCACAGCACGAAATATGACCAGCATTTATGCTCTAAATAGTTCGTATTGTGGCTAGGCGGCAAGCAAGGATATCTCGGGGAGCATACACCAGTATGTGACCCGAGTAGCCGAGCGAAGCCAACACCGCCACAGTACGAAATATGACGAGCATTTATTTGTTCGTTAGCATCTTTTCAAGACTATCCCCACCCACATGACGGAAATCCTGCCCCTTCACATAGTAGAAAATAAACTCACAGATATTTTGGCAGCGGTCACCGATGCGCTCAATTGAACGTGCGCAGAACAATGCCGTTAATACACTTGGGATCGTCCGAGGGTCTTCCATCATATAGGTCATCAATTGGCGTACGATGCCCTCATACTCTTGGTCAACTTTCTCATCTTCACGGTAAATACGAATGGCTTCTTCGAGATCCATTCGTGCGAATGCATCTAATACGTCATGTAGCATTTGCACTGTATGGCGGCCTAATGATTCTAAGCTCACTAACAGGGGCTGATGTTGATGAGAGAATTTTTCCAATGCAGTTTGGCAAATTTTGTCTGCAACATCGCCGATTCTTTCCAGCTCAGCAATGGTTTTTGAAATTGCCATAATCAGGCGCAAATCACTCGCCGTTGGTTGGCGTTTCGCGATGATCTTAACGCATTCTTCATCAATGGCCACTTCCATCATATTGACTTTATGGTCATTTTCGATAACTTCACGCGCTAAGGCTTCATCCTGATTATGCATGGCCGTAATGGCTTTGGTAAGCTGTTCTTCGACCAGCCCCCCCATCGTCATCAATTCAGTATGGATATGTTCCAGTTCAGCATTGAACTGCCCCGATATATGTTTGTTGTGATTCAGCGTATCCATCGTCGGCTCCATATCAACCGTAGCGGCCAGTAATATAATCTTCAGTTTGCTTCATTTCTGGGGTAGTAAACATTTTGTCAGTATGATTAAACTCAACTAACTCCCCTAAATACATGAAAGCCGTATAGTCAGAACAGCGTGCTGCTTGTTGCATATTGTGGGTAACAATTACCACGGTGTATTCTGACTTTAATTCACTAATCAGTTCTTCAATTCGACCGGTTGAAATTGGGTCAAGAGCAGAACAGGGCTCATCCAACAATAAAACTTCTGGACGAATAGCAATACCACGAGCAATACAGAGACGCTGTTGCTGCCCACCCGACAAGCTATAACCACTTTGGTGTAGCTTATCTTTGGTTTCATTCCATAATGCAGCCTTTGTTAACGCCCACTGCACACGTTCATCCATTTCTACACGAGATAATTTTTCAAATAAACGCACACCAAATGCAATATTATCGTAGATTGACATCGGGAATGGTGTTGGTTTTTGGAAAACCATTCCGACTTTCGCACGCAATAACGCGATATCTTGTTTATCTGTCAGGATATTTTGACCATCCAGTAAAATTTCACCTTCTGCGCGCTGTTCACCATACAATTCATACATTTTATTGAAGGTACGTAGTAACGTCGATTTACCACAGCCTGATGGGCCGATAAACGCAGTGACTTTATTTTTTTCAATGTCTAAAGAGATATTTTTCAGTGCGTGAAACTTGCCATAATAGAAGTTGAGGTCACGTACTTTAATTTTACTATTTGCAATATCGTTTGCATTAATCATGGTTTGCTTTTCTCTCTAAATCTTTATTTATCTGGCGCTTAGTGTTTTTTCTGTGCGAACACAACACGTGCAATGATGTTAATGAGCAGGACACATAGGGTAATTAACAGAACCCCTGCCCATGCAAGCTCTTGCCATTCGGAGAATGGGCTCATTGCAAATTTGAAGATTGTCACCGGTAAGTTAGCAATTGGTTCGCTCATATCCGTACTCCAGAACTGATTTGACAGAGAAGTAAACAGAAGCGGTGCGGTTTCCCCAGCAATACGCGCAATTGCAAGCAAGATCCCAGTGATAATCCCTGACACAGATGCTTTTAGCGTAATAGATAAAATCATTTTCCATTTTGGTGTGCCAAGTGCATAAGCGGCTTCACGTAAGCTATCCGGAACTAATTTCAACATGTTTTCAGTGGTTCGGATAACAATTGGAATTTGCAGCAATGCAAGCGCCACAACCCCAGCCCAACCCGAGAAGTGCTGCATTTGAGCAACCACAATGGTGTACACAAACAGCCCTACAACGATAGACGGAGCTGATAATAAAATGTCATTAATAAATCGGGTGACTGAAGCTAGCCATGACTTACGGCCATATTCTGCTAAATAAATTCCCGCTAAAATCCCTAAAGGCGTACCAATAACTGTCGCCCATAAGATTAATAAACCACTACCTACGATGGCATTTGCCAGCCCGCCACCTTCAGTATTCGGTGGTGGAGTCATTTCAGTAAACAGATTGAGGGACATGCCATCAATCCCTTTAGTGACTGTAGAAAACAAAATCCACACTAACCAGAACAAGCCGAAAGCCATGGTTAACATTGAGACAAATAGAGCCATTCTGTTAACTTGACGACGCCACGCTTGACGGCGTGCTCGTTCTTTTTCATTCACTGCGATAGGTTGAGATATCGACATATTAACGGCCCTCATTCTTCGCAAGACGCATGACCATCAACTTGGAAATCGCTAACACAATAAAAGTGATAACAAACAGGATAAGTCCAAGTTCCATCAAGGCCGAGGTATGTAAACCGCTCTCCGCTTCCGCAAACTCATTTGCCAGTGCCGAGGTGATACTGTTACCTGGCATAAACAGTGATGCGCTATCAAGTTGGTAAGTATTACCAATCACGAACGTCACCGCCATGGTTTCACCCAGTGCACGGCCAAGGCCTAACATAACTCCACCGATTACCCCATTGCGGGTATATGGCAGCACGATATTCCAAATCACTTCCCATGTCGTACAACCAATGCCGTAAGCTGACTCTTTCATCATCACAGGCGTTTGTTCAAATACATCGCGCATCACTGACGCAATGTAGGGAATAATCATAATCGCGAGGATAATCCCCGCTGCTAAAATACCGATCCCGAATGCAGGCCCTGAAAATAATTCACCGACAATCGGCACACTCGACATCACATTACCAACTGGCTCTTGGAAATATTCTGCAAACAGAGGAGCAAAGACAAATAACCCCCACATCCCATAAACGATACTTGGGATAGCAGCAAGAAGTTCAATCGCGATACCAAGAGGACGTTTTAACCAATTGGGTGCCAGTTCTGTTAGGAACAGTGCTATACCAAAACTAACGGGAACGGCGATAATCAGAGCAATTAACGATGTAACGATAGTGCCGTAAATAGGCACAAGAGCACCGAATTCTTCAGCCGGTGCATCCCATTCTTTGGTCCACAAAAACGAAAACCCAAACTTTTGCATACTTGGCCAAGATGCAAAAATAAGGGAAATAATAATGCCTCCGAGCATTAACAAAGTGATGAGCGCGGCAATCTTTACCAGTGCACTAAAAATCACATCACCTGATTTGCTGGGAGCTCTAAATGCCGTTGTTTTCTCGGCCATGCGCTTTGTTCTCATTTCATTCCTGCTCTTTTCTACAGGATTGCGTTACAACGATGAGCGGGTAAGCCCTGTTCCTCAGCACTTACCCGCCATTTCCAACCCTAAGTGCACTTAGAAAACCTAAGTTCACCTAGAATAATGCTTTACCTTGGCTATCTTTAACTTCTGTTTTCCATGCTGCACGTATTGCGGTCACGACTTCTTGAGGTAAAATTGCGTAATCTAATGCTTCCGCTTGTTTACCACCTTTATCATAAGCCCAGTTGAAGAAGTCAAGAACCGCTTTGCCTTTTTCCGCATTCGCTTGCTGCTTGTGAACTAAGATAAATGTGGTTGAAGTAATCGGCCATGCATTCGCGCCATCACGGTTTGTTAAATCTTGTGCAAAAGATTTAGACCAGTCAACTTTCTTCGCTGCGGCACTGAAACTTTCACCCGTTGGTGAAACCGCCTCGCCATCAGCAGAGATTAATTTAGTATACGCAAGGTTGTTCTGTTTTGCGTATGCATATTCAACATAACCGATAGAACCTGGTAGACGCTGTACGAAAGCTGCAACGCCATCATTACCTTTACCACCTACGCTATTTTTCGGCCAGTTAACGGTAGAACCCGCGCCAACGTCTGATTTCCAGCTTGCACTGACTTTAGCAAGGTAGCTGGTGAATACGAACGTGGTACCAGAACCGTCAGAACGTCTAACAACTGCGATAGCTTGGTCTGGCAAACTAACATTTGGGTTCAATTTAGCGATTGCTGGGTCATTCCATTTGGTAATTTTACCTAAATAGATGTCGCCTAATGTGTTGCCATCTAAAGTCAGTTGCCCTGACTCAATTCCTTTTACATTAACAGCCAGTACCACACCACCGATAACAGTTGGGAACTGGAACAAGCCATCTTCTTTTAATTTTTCATCAGTTAATGGGGCATCAGATGCACCGAAATCAACTGTTTTTGCATTGATTTGTTTGACACCACCAGAAGAACCAATCCCCTGATAGTTTACTTTATTACCTGTTTCTTTCTGATAAGAGTCTGCCCACTTCGCATAAACAGGAGCAGGAAAGGTCGCGCCAGCTCCGGTCAGGCTGGTAGCAGCAAAAGAAGACATTGCAGTCAGAGATAAAGTTGCTGCCATTACGCTTGCTAAGGTGGTACGCGTCATTTTCATAATCCCTCCGGGGATGTATAGAAACAATCAAGTATGAAATTGTTGGGTGTATGTCACGGTAGGAAAAATAGGACAATTTAGTTACGACAACATGTCGTTTTTATGACAGTTTTATGACAATTGCTGATTTTTTCACTGGCGAGGAAACAAAAACAAAGATGGATTAGATTTTATATTATAAAATTCAAATAGTTAAAAAACTATTATTTCAAAGCTGACGTCAAAAAGAAAAATGACAGACTGTCATAAAAGCGAAAAATATTTTTATCCTGCAACCATAAAATAATACTCAAAACAATTTGC
>NZ_JAMPOL010000027.1:0-121151 GCF_028480325.1 Providencia sp. PROV182
AAAATATGACGCGTATTCGTTATTTTTGGATAAGATAACGAATAGTCGGCCCATCTTGCTGAATATCCAACACCGTATAACCGTAGTTTTTCGCATCTAGAGGAATATTATTAATCGACTGCGGGCAATCACTTACCACTTCTAATATTTCGCCTTTTTTCAACGATGGCATTGCTTCTAGTGTTGCTACTGCTGGATATGGGCAAGGTTCTCCGACCATATCTAAACGATAATCAGGGATAATGTCTTTATTACTCATATTACCTCCACGGATACATTAGATGCTTTTTGAGAACGTTTACGGAAAAAATGTTTTTCCCAGACCAACATCAACACAAATGCTACCGCTAATAATCCATAAGTGACTAGCAATCCACCTTCTGGTCCAAAGGTTTCAAGTAAATTAACTTTGTCAAAATCAGTCGCCAACCAAGGACCTAAATCATCCCAGTAATAAGCCAGCACCGTAGCACCAATGATATTACCAAAACCAACCCACCAATAATGGACTTGGCCCTCGACCGCACGGTACATCCAGCCCGTTTCACAACCACCAGCGAGCACAATACCGAAGCCAAACAGTAATCCACCAATCACTGCATTCGGCCCAGCCCATAAAATTTTTGGCGTTGCGCCTAACTGTACATAGCTGAAGATACCAATTGCACTGACTGCCATACCAATAATGATAGCTTTGGCCATATGTGTGCGTCCGGTGATCCACAGATCACGGAATGCGGAGGTAAAACAAATTTGCGCTCTTTCAATCAGTAACCCGAAGCCAATACCACATAAGATAGCAAAACCCATCACAGGGGAGTCTAATAAAGTATAAAAACCCCAAGCTAGTGCTAATGTGAAAATCACCATTCCTAGTTTAAAGCGTCTTTTCGCCACATTATGATTTTGTGTTAACGGCGATGCGGTGCTGACTTTTTTCAGTTTCACAGGGATGCGAAACATTGGCATTAGTGTAAATTTCGCACCAAAATATGACCCTGCCGCAGTAGCAACAGCAAAGTACCACGCGTGTAATGAGAATTGAGGGATCCCAGTAAAGAATGCGGCTAAATTACACCCCATTGCCAAACGAGCACCAAATCCAGCGATAATACCACCCAAAATAGCTTGAAAAATACGGATACGGTGCTGAGGCATTCGTAATTTAATATTATTTGCCCATAAAGCAGCGGCAAAACACCCAGCAAACATACCAATAATCATCACACCATCAATGCGATCCAATGGTGTACCTTCAAAACCAATAACTTTGAAATAGCCCCATGTCTCTGGTTCAGCGCCAAATAATTGCATGATGTGCCCGCCCCAACGCGTAAACTCACCCGTAACTGCCCAAAACGTGCCAGTCAAGCCAAAATAATAGGTTGATAAGATACCTGCGGCAATAACTGCAGGTAATGGTTTCCAAAAACCGATGAGATAGCGAGATTTAAAATCAGACCAAGTCATTGTTACTTCCAATTCATTCACGCCAGACCTTGGCAGAGAAACTCGCCGTTGTATAATTATCGTTATAAGTATTTATATCGATCCCCACAGCGAAGTGGCAACATCATACTCCGATAAATTTTTTCGTGAAGTTATTTCATCATAAAACGAGAGGCAAATTGATCTCGAGCACAGCCAGATTTAAAGAGATAGTTAGGAATAAAAAAAAAGCGCTATCTCAATGATAACGCTGGAAGTGTAGTCTTATTTTATCTATAGAAGAGTATAATATGAAATTGCCGTATTACGGCGACGCTTGCTATGCGTAGTCTGTAGTCAGCCCATTTGACTCCAGTAATAACACTTATATCACGGTCTAAATACATTTACTTAGCTGAGCTAACTGTTAAGTAATTATATCTATTTTTAATGTTAAGACCTAAATATTCACTAACTTTGTATGATTCCCAAATTAGTGTTGACCTTATTAATTCCCTAGCATAAGTAAATTATAAAAATAGATAACTCAGTATAATAAAGTATTTAAAAGTGTTTCTAAATGTTATTGATTGCATTATAGCGCAACACTTTTGTTGCGCAAGTGTTTTTTCATTTTCATGACAAGATACAGGAGAAAACACAAAATCAATTTAAATCAAAGAGATACAGCAAAAACATAAGAATGAGGCAAAATATTTAACCTATAGTTAAGATATTACAAACAATTTACATTTTTTATAAAAAAGAATTCATTTCAAATTTAAAAATAAATTTAATATTAATTAAATATATAAATTAGCTTTAAAAATATATTCCCTGGAATAATAAAACTTTTTGAACATTAATAAAATTAACATATTTTTCATTATAATTTATTAGTAGTATTTACGTAATTAAGATTTATCAACCTAAAAATTAAAAATAAAAACAACCAGACCTATGATAAACAATCATTTTTTGACCAATCTCTCTTTTATTAAATAACCGCCCTATTAATAAGGGAATATACAAAAATAGATTAAAAATAATACTTATATAAATCCTTATTGGTAACATGGTTTATTTTTAATAAAGTTTTACATCATTATTGCATTGTCATTGATAAAATAACCAGAATTAATAGGTCATTTAACTCGTATTTATAAATTAAAAAACCAAGAAAATGAATCAATATGACTAATGAGTAGGTAGAAAAAAAGGTAATATCAATAGAAATTACTATGATAAGAAAGGAAAAACACACAATAATTCATTATAAAAATTAATGAAAATATTTATTACTTATCGGGAATACAAGCGAAAACATCCAAAATAGAGTAAAAAAATGGGCACAATGGTCAAGCTACCTTATCAAATTGCGAATAAAAAGCGTCAAATAAGAATAAAATTCTTTAAAAAAAAATTAATTAGATAAATAAATGCGCTTGGATTTTCACAAATAGTACCTAAGGGAGGTTAGTAAGACACGAACTTATCTTAGTGGTATGGTTAGATCATAAAAAAACGCGTTTTACCCTTAATGATAAAACGCGTTTATATGGCTTAATCAGCTTATTTTGAGGATGATGTCGCTTCCATTCCCACTAAACCAATCTTCAAGTACCCTGATTGACGCAATGCATTCATTACATCCATCATAGTTTCATAATCAACACTCTTGTCCGCTTGGAAAAAGATTGTTGTTTCCTTATTGGAACTCGTTGCTTGGTCAAGTGTAGAAGCAAGCTGTTCCTTTGTCACAGCTTGGTCACCAATAAAAAGCTGGCTATCCGATTTAACCGTTAGAAATACAGGTTTTTCAGGACGCGGCTGCGGCTTCGCTGTCGAGGCGGGTAAGTCGACTTTAATATCAACTGTTGCCAATGGTGCCGCAACCATAAAGATAATCAATAAAACCAACATAACATCAATAAAAGGTGTTACGTTAATTTCATGCATTTCACCGCTATCGTCTTGTTCGTCACCTAAACGCATTGCCATAATAATTACCTTGCTTTGCTATTTGCCAGATCAAGATCACGCCCCAGTAACAATGCGGACTGAGCAGCGACATCCCCTACTTGACCACGATAGTTGTTGATCATACGGGCAAAAATATTATAAATCACAACCGCAGGGATAGCGGCAATAAGACCAATTGCTGTCGCTAATAATGCTTCTGCAATACCAGGGGCAACAACAGCGAGGTTAGTCGTTTGCGAGTGGGCAATCCCGATAAAGCTGTTCATGATCCCCCAGACAGTCCCAAATAGACCGACAAATGGAGAAATCGCACCAATAGTCGCCAAATAGCCATTACCACGCCCCATATAACGGCTAATCGCAGCAACAGCTCTTTCTAAACGGAATGATGTGCGCTCTTTTGTGCCTGATAAATCAGAGCTATTGGCTGATAAAGCCCGCTCAGTAACAGCTTCATTTAATAACATACGTGTAATGCTATTTGCTTTGAAGCCTTCTGCGATACTGACCGCCTCATCAAGTGACTTCACCTCAGCAATCGCTTTTGCTTCTGCTTTTAAGCGGCGACGAGCGACTAATATTTCCAAACCTTTTGAGAAAAATAGAGCCCATGTAATGACAGAAGCAATCACCAAACCAATCATAACGGTTTTAACCACGTTATCTGCATTTTGGTACATTCCCCAAACAGATAAGTCTTGATCAAAACCCCCTGTTGGTGCTTCTGTTGCAATTTCAATGTTTTCATTAACAACTGTTGTGTTCACGGCTTCGCCTTGTGCAGGCTCAGCAGGTACTGATGCAACTTCAGCACTTGGTGTCGTTGTTGTTGGTGCGGCTGAATTTACTGCCGGTTGTGTTGATGGTGTGTTTTGAGACGCAGCTGGTGTTGTTGCAGGTGTGGTTTCAGCGACTGCCGTACCCATCAAGCCGAACGCCAATAGAATAGAAGCTGTTAGTTTACGCATCAGTTGGCCTTTACTCTCTTTTTAGTGTTGTATAATAAAATTCATATCGATGATTGTGCCATTCATCGACTAACCTTTAAAAGCGAAATTTGACTCGCGCTGTCCGTCTCTTTTCAAAAAGACGGTGCTGATGATATCAAACACAGCGCGAATTGATAGTAATTATCATTAGTATTCGCGATTTTTTTATATTTTTTTGCGTTTAGACAAACATGCCCTTTTCTATTATGCGGTTATTTTTCTTAATAATTCACAGCTCAATTAAGTGTTCGTACTTAACTTTACAAAATAAAACTCACCTACGATTTGAAAGTTGAAGAATACTCAAGTTACATTTCTATCAGGATCATTTAACGTCTTAGTATAAATCACCTTTGAATTTAGCCAGTTCACACTCTGTGTAGGGAAAAATCATGGCAGAAATAAAACCTGAAACACAATTAGTCCATATTGGTCGGAACCCTAAGTACACACAAAAAGGGGTAAATCCCGTAATTCAGAGAGCATCATCTATTATTTTTGATACGCTCGAAGAGAAACGTCATGCAACTCGCCATCGTGCAAATAGCGTATTATTTTATGGGCGTCGTGGTACGCAAACTCATTTCGCTTTTCAAGAGGCCATGACAGAATTAGAATCAGGTGCTGGATGCGTCCTTTACCCATCAGGCGCAGCAGCTATCACAAATGCCATTTTGTCGTTTATTTCTGCTGGCGAACATATCCTTGTTACAGGCTCAGCTTATGACCCAACTCAAAATTTTTGCGACAATATTCTCACTAAGTTAAATATCCAAACCACGTATTTTGATCCACTCATCGGAACAGGTATCGCTGATTTAATTCAGCCCAATACGCGTATTGTATTCTTGGAGTCCCCCGGTTCTATCACCATGGAAGTTCATGATTTACCAACAATCGTAAAGACAATACGTGCGAAATCCCCTGAAATTGTGATTATGATTGATAACACTTGGGCTGCTGGTGTTTTACTTAAACCTTTATTATTTGATGTTGACGTATCAATCCAATCAGCAACTAAATATATCAATGGCCATTCCGACGGTATGCTCGGCCTTGCTGTGGCAAACCAACGCTGTATTGAAACATTGCGCGAAAATTCATATCTCTTAGGCCAAACGGCTGATCCAGACACCGTTTATATGGCTAATCGAGGACTGCATACATTACCGACTCGCTTAAAACAGCATCAAATTAATAGCTTACAAGTCGCTAACTGGTTACAACAACGTCCTGAAGTTGAACAGGTATTTCACCCTGCACTTGAGAATTCACCGGGCCATGAATTCTTTATCCGTGATTTTACAGGTGCTAATGGCCTTTTCTCTTTCCAACTAAAATCACGCTTAACCACTGAGCAATTTACCGCTTTTCTTGATAATTTTAATCATTTTAAAATGGGTTATTCATGGGGTGGTTTTGAGTCGCTGATTTTGGGATACCAAAAAGAAGATTTACTCAATATGCGGCAGTATGATTTTTCACCAAAAGAAGGAACCTTCTTCCGAGTGCATATAGGCCTAGAGCACACCGATGATTTAATTCACGACTTACAATTAGCTTTCGAAAGAATTTAAATTAAAAATCAATATATTAATTGCAGGAGCTGCGTTAAATGTTTCCTGCAATTTTTTCACTAAATGATTAATTCTTCAAACAAATCAAACTTGAACCCTTTTTTTCCTGTAATATAGATAATAAAGAAATTCGCTTTTACGCAGATACAGGAATGATTATGGAAGTCCTACGCGAAATCGTACTGGCACTTTGGCACCACGATTTCCTTAAACTCTCCAACCCTGAAGTGCTTTGGGTTATTTATACCGTACTTTTTGTTGTCATTGTTTTAGAAAATGGCGTCCTTCCCGCCGCTTTCTTACCCGGTGATACCTTGTTGATCCTTTCTGGTGCATTAATTGCCAAAGGGGTTTTGCACTTTATACCCACGATATTATTGCTAACAACCGCAGCCAGTTTAGGTTGCTGGTTGGGTTTTCTGCAAGGTCGATGGTTAAGTGAAACTAAGGTTGTGAAGCGCTGGTTAGCGCAAATCCCTGAGGAATATCACACCAAAGCAAACAATATGTTTAATAAGCAAGGTTTATACGCGCTACTTATAGGGCGCTTTCTTGCATTTGTCAGAACGATATTACCTTTGCTTGCTGGGTTATCTGAATTAAGCCACCGCCGTTTCCAGTTTTTTAACTGGTTAAGTGGTTTGTTATGGGTTGGCTTGATTGTCACCTTAGGGTATGCCCTAAACCAAATTCCTTTTGTGAAAGAACACGAGCAAATTGTGATTAGTGCTCTGATGATTATCCCAGTTATCCTACTGATTAGTGGCCTAATTGGCTCAATTGTAATGTACTGGAAACACCGCAAAGCACTCTCGAGTAGCAAAGAGAAATCATAATATGACCGAGTAATGGCCGCTAGTCAGCGGCCATTCAGACTGCTGACAAACATATTATGTTTGGCGGCAAGTCGAATAGGTTTTGAAAATAAACTAGAAAAATCAATTTATTGATTTTCGGCTGATAACACAAAGCGGGAAAAACCACGCTTTTATCCCGCTTTGTCAACAACCTCAATGGCCGCTAGTCAGCGGCCATTTGGTTTATTCAGTCATCAAACTGCTAATAGCAGAAAATAAATACTGACCAATTTCTGCTGTCATCCATGTCCCTTGAGAAATTTTGGGATCTTCACGATAAATAGCCCGAATTCTCTCTTGTAGCTCAGGATCTCCCCCCGTAAACTGGTTGAACATCGTTAACCATGTTTGTGCTAATTGTTGTACTTCAGGTGAATCTGGGGATTTTTGGGCTTTTAATGCATTATAGAGACCCGCAATTAACTCAGGCCACACCTGCCCTGAAGCAAAATAATGTTGCTGAACAAAAGCAAATTGCTCCGCGGTTAAATGGGGTTTAAACAGTGATAATTGGTATTCACTAAAACCCTCTGCAACAAATTGGATCATTGCGACAGAAATGCCTGATGAATAAGCTAACGTGTTATCCGATAAATGAATTTGATTCAGTCGTGCAAAGAAATCAGGGTTTCCTCCGGTATCTCTTTCTAACGCTGTCATCCATTCATGTGCAATTTGTTGCACCTCTGTAGATTGAGGTGTTGCACCTTGTTCCATCAGCTTGCTTACCGTTGCTACTCGCTGTTGCCACTCTTGGTTTTTCAGCGTATGCGCCGTATATAATGGCAATTGTTCCAATTCTTGAGGGGTAAAATATTTATCAAACATCGACATCATCTCCAATACAGAAAACCAATCAGCCTGAGTTAAAGTATTCCCCGTTTGCATTTGCCTGTGTAATTGCTCTAATCGATTACGTAATGTCGCCATTTGCTCCATTTGTTCCGTTAATAATGCAATTCGCTCTTGCAGCAAACTCGTCATATCTCCACTCTGGCCATCCAGTAATTCACCGATGTTTTTCAGTTTGACTCCAACTTGCCGTAACAATTGAATTTGCGTTAAACGCTCTATGCATTGCATGTTGTAAAGCCGATAACCTGCATCGGTTCTTGCAGTTGGTACCAATAAGCCAATTTCTTCATAATGATGAAGTGTACGGATGGTTAATCCTGTTTTTTCCGCGATCTCACCAACTTGAAATAGCATATGTTCCTCCTGTAATTGCGACTAAGGTTAGTGCCTCACGTTACGTGAGAGTCAATCACCACTTTGCACTTTTTATTAAAATTCCATCTTATCCATTATATCAGCAGACAATTTCCCTCTCGTCAGGAGATGGCTTTATAGAATAGCAATAAAAAAGCCCCAGTAGATTGAATACTGAGGCTTATATAGATAACGTTAAATTATTACTTAATTAATGCATGCATTTCTTGTACAGAGATTACCGTATCTGTTGGGTCTGCACTGAGCGACATCGTAGTGGCAAACCCACCATTCAACGTCGTGTCATAGTGGACTTTATAACGCAATGCACTGCGACGAATTAATTTTGAGTCTTCAATGGCTTGACGCCCTGCGGTGGTATTCACAATGTAATCATATTCACCATTCTTAATTCTATCTTGAATGTGTGGACGACCTTCATGAACTTTATTGACGAGGCGTGGGTTAATACCAGCCTCTCCTAACACAATCGCAGTGCCGTGAGTAGCATCCAGCTCAAAGCCGTGTTTTAACAGCTTAGCAGCTAAATCAACCACGCGAGTTTTATCTCCCTCACGAACAGATAACAGTGCACGGCCTGATTTTTTCATCGTCGAGCTACTGCCTAACATCGCTTTAGCAAAGGCTTCAGCAAATGTCCGGCCGACGCCCATTACTTCGCCTGTTGAACGCATTTCAGGCCCAAGAATTGGGTCAACACCAGGGAATTTATTGAATGGCAATACCACCTCTTTCACAGAGTAATATGGTGGAATAACCTCTTCCGTCACCCCTTGCTGTGCCAAGGTTTGCCCTACCATCACACGCGCTGCAACTTTCGCTAATGGCACACCCGTTGCTTTAGAGACAAAAGGCACAGTCCTTGCCGCACGTGGATTGACTTCAATTAAGTAAACTTCATTATTTTTGACTGCAAACTGCACGTTCATCAAGCCACGCACACGTAACTCAAAGGCAAGGTTACGAACTTGTTCACGCATTACATCTTGGATTTCTTGGCTAAGCGTATAAGCAGGTAGAGAACATGCGGAGTCACCAGAGTGCACACCAGCTTGCTCAATGTGTTCCATGATACCGCCGATCAGTACCATCTCACCGTCACAAATCGCATCTACGTCAACTTCAACCGCATCGTCTAGGAAACGGTCAAGTAGCACTGGCGCATCGTTAGAGACACTTACCGCGGTTTGGAAATAGCGACGTAAATCGATTTCGTCATATACAATTTCCATTGCTCGGCCACCTAGTACATAGGATGGACGAACAACCAGTGGGTAGCCAATAACAGCTGCTTTTTCAACGGCTTGCTCAATCGCTGTGACAGTTGCGTTCTGTGGTTGCTTCAAGTTCAAGCGATTAACGGCCTGCTGGAAACGTTCACGATCTTCTGCGCGGTCGATGGCATCTGGGCTCGTACCAATAACAGGAACACCGGCAGCTTCCAACGCTCTCGCTAATTTCAATGGTGTTTGACCACCATATTGCACAATCACGCCTTTTGGCTGCTCGATACGCACAATTTCAAGTACGTCTTCCAGTGTCACTGGCTCAAAATAGAGGCGATCTGATGTATCATAGTCAGTTGAAACGGTTTCAGGATTACAGTTGACCATAATGGTTTCATAGCCGTCTTCGCGTAACGCTAAAGATGCATGCACGCAGCAATAGTCAAATTCAATCCCTTGCCCAATCCGGTTTGGCCCACCGCCTAATACCATCACCTTCGGTTTAGCATTATTTGGGTTTGACTCGCACTCATCTTCATAAGTGGAATACATATAAGCCGTATCTGTTGCAAATTCTGCCGCACAGGTATCAACACGTTTATATACAGGATGTAAATCATAGCCTTGACGTAATTTACGCAGTTCTGCTTCAGAAACCCCGACTAGACTAGCTAAACGGGCATCTGCAAAACCTTTCCGTTTGAGTACACGTAAGAAGTCTTTGGTTAGGCCATTGATACCTAATTCAGCCACTTCTTCTTCTAAACGTACCAGTTCTTCGATTTGCACTAAGAACCAGCGGTCAATATTGGTTAAATTGAAAACACCATCAACAGAAAGCCCCGCACGGAATGCATCCGCAATAAACCAAATACGCTCTCCACCAGCATCTTTTAATTCACGACGGATACGAGTCAGAGCTTCAGGGTCCTCTTGAGCCACTTTCGGGTCAAAGCCTGTTGCGCCCACTTCTAACCCACGTAACGCTTTTTGCATTGATTCTTGGAATGTGCGACCGATAGCCATCACTTCGCCAACCGATTTCATTTGCGTTGTGAGTCGGTCATTCGTGCCCGCAAATTTTTCAAAGTTAAAGCGCGGAATTTTTGTCACAACGTAGTCAATGGAAGGTTCAAATGATGCAGGGGTACGGCCACCAGTGATATCATTCATTAACTCATCAAGGGTATAGCCCACGGCTAATTTTGCCGCAATCTTTGCAATTGGGAAGCCTGTTGCTTTAGAGGCAAGCGCTGATGAACGCGAAACCCGCGGGTTCATTTCAATAACAATTAAGCGCCCATCTTTAGGGTTTACCGCAAATTGAACGTTAGAGCCACCTGTTTCAACGCCGATTTCACGCAATACTGCCATCGATGCGTCACGCATGATTTGGTATTCTTTATCAGTCAGTGTTTGAGCTGGTGCTACGGTGATAGAGTCACCTGTATGGATCCCCATGGCATCGAAGTTTTCAATGGAACAAACGATAATACAGTTATCTTTTTTATCGCGGACAACTTCCATTTCGTATTCTTTCCAACCAATCAGCGATTCATCTATCAATAATTCGTTAGTCGGGGATAAATCTAAACCGCGAGTACAGATTTCTTCAAACTCTTCACGGTTATAGGCGATACCGCCACCGGTGCCTCCCATCGTAAATGATGGGCGAATAATACAGGGAAAGCCTACCGCATCGGCAACAGCAAATGCTTCTTCCATATTATGTGCGATACCTGAGCGTGCAGTGCCCAAGCCGATTTTTTTCATTGCTTTATCAAAACGTTGGCGATCTTCTGCTTTATCTATTGCATCAGCAGTCGCCCCAATCATGGTGACACCGAACTCGGCTAAAACGCCTTTACGCTCTAATTCAAGCGCACAGTTCAATGCGGTTTGCCCCCCCATGGTCGGTAATACTGCATCTGGGCGCTCTTTTTCAATAATTTTACGCACAACTTCCCAGTGAATCGGCTCGATGTAAGTTGCATCCGCCATTTCTGGGTCTGTCATAATAGTCGCAGGGTTCGAGTTAACTAAGATTACGCGGTAACCTTCTTCACGCAGTGCTTTACACGCTTGGGCACCTGAATAGTCAAATTCACATGCTTGGCCAATCACAATTGGGCCGGCACCTAAAATCAGAATGCTTTTTATATCTGTACGTTTTGCCATTTTTTTGCTCCCGATTATTGTGCGTTTTGACGAGGTGTGTTTTGACGGTATTCATTAATTAATTCAATGAAATGGTCGAATAAATTTGCCGCATCATGTGGCCCTGAGCTTGCTTCTGGGTGGCCTTGAAAACTAAATGCTGGTTTATCCGTACGGTGAATACCTTGCAATGTTCCATCAAACAGTGACTTGTGAGTCACGCGCAGTGTGTCGGGAAGTGTCGATTCATCAACCGCAAAACCATGGTTTTGCGCCGTAATCATCACCACATCTTTGTCTAAATCTTTAACTGGATGGTTAGCACCATGATGACCAAACTTCATTTTCATGGTATTAGCACCGCTGGCCAAAGCGAGTAATTGGTGCCCTAAACAAATACCAAATACTGGGATTTCTGTGGTTAAGAATGTTTCAATTGCCTTGATTGCATAATCACAAGGAGCCGGGTCACCAGGGCCATTCGATAAGAAAATACCATCGGGGTTCATCGCCAATACAGTTTCTGCTGGTGTAGTTGCTGGCACCACAGTTAAACGGCAACCACGGTCAACTAACATACGTAAGATATTACGCTTTGCACCGAAGTCATAAGCAACAACATGTAGAGGGAGTTCTTCCGCAGTTTTCGCGCCTTGCTGGCCATTTTCCAGCGTCCATGAACCTTGGGACCAGTTATAAATCTCTTTAGTGCAGACTTCTTTTGCCAAGTCCAACCCATTCAAACCTGAAAAACTACGCGCTTTTTCCAGTGCGAGTGCAACATCAGGGTTATCACCCGCAATGATACAACCGTTTTGAGCGCCTTTTTCTCTCAGTAAACGTGTTAATTTACGTGTATCGATATCCGCAATCGCCACGACGTTATGGCGTTTTAGATATTCGGATAACCCTTCTTGCCCGCGGAAATTACTGTAAACCAATGGTAAGTCACGAATGATTAAGCCTTGTGCATGAACATTTGGGGATTCTTCGTCATCAGCATTAGTGCCGACATTACCAATATGGGGATAAGTGAGAGTAACAATTTGGCGGGAATAGGAAGGGTCTGTAATTATTTCTTGATATCCGGTCATCGACGTGTTGAAAACGACTTCTCCAACTGCAGCGCCTTCTGCACCGATAGCACGCCCGTGGAATTGGGTTCCGTCTTCCAGAACCAATATAGCTGACTTAATCAAAACACCCTCCGGAGAATAATAAATCACGTTTTTTGCATATTAATTCAGATTTTACGATCTAAATCAATGCCAAAATGAGTTTTTAAGCAAATTTTTGGCAAATTGCGCGCATTCTAATGATGAGATAGGGTCTTGTCTAGAAAAAAATGCATTTTTTTCACTTTTATCTTACTTTTTTACTTAACTACCTCACTTTTAGTTGGATGAGTAGTATAAATAGCAGTAAATATGAATAAGTAAACGGTTGCAAAGCAAGATAACTAGTTTATTGATAATAACCCAGCTAAAAGAAGGAAGAAAGGATAATTAACGAGCAAAATTGAAGATAAAAACCATGAAAACACCAATTAATATCGATTTGAATAAAAATAATTCAAATCGATATTATAATAATAAATATAGATTACAAGGCCATAATTTAAAAGACAAAATAAAAAATAAAAAACTACAAATCATCCAAACTAAGCACATCTTTCATATCATATAACCCATTATTTTTAGCACAAACCCACCCTGAAGCTTTTATTGCGCCATTTGCAAAGGTCATACGGCTAGAGGCTTTATGGCTAATTTCAACTCGCTCCCCAATATCTGCAAACATTGCAGTATGTTCACCCACAATATCCCCAGCACGGATAGTTGCAAAGCCAATAGTTCCAGGTTCTCGTTCCCCTGTGTAACCTTCACGGGTATATACCGCACACTCTTTTAAGTCTTTCCCAAGTGCACTAGCAATAGACTCTCCCATAGCCAAAGCCGTACCTGATGGCGCATCCACTTTATGGCGGTGATGTGCTTCAACAATTTCAATATCAGTGTAATTTCCCATCACTTTTGCTGCTTTTTCCAGTAATTTCAGCACCACATTGACACCAACACTGAAATTTGCCGCAAAGACAATAGGAATAGATTTCGCCGCTTCGGCAATGGCTTGCTTACCTTGCTCATCAAACCCTGTCGTTCCAATTACCATGGCTTTTTGGTTTGCTTTACAAAATGCAAGATAGTGTAAAGTCCCTTCTGGGCGCGTGAAATCAATGACAACATCAAAATCATTAACAACCTGATTAAGTGAATCAACAATGGCAATACCTAGCTTACCGATACCTGCGAGTTCCCCTGCATCAGTCCCGATAAGTGATGAGCCCTCGCGCTCAATCGCGGCACCTAATTGAATTCCATCTTGTTGTTGCGCGGCTTGAATTAGCTGGCGCCCCATACGCCCACCGGCACCAACTATTGCGACTCGTACCATTGAATTTGCCATGGCTTATCCTTTTTTAATTAATGCAAATCGATAAATTTGAACTGTTGTTTAGGATAAAAAAACTATTTTTACCCATAGTTTAGAAATGATTGTGATACAGATTAACTATCCTGACCCCATTCTGCTAGCAAAAATGCATCGTTATTAACAAAAGCGTAGAGAACACGAGGATTATCAGTAAAAGTATTAATGGAGAGAAACGATGAAAGGGACTATATGAGCGATGAGCGGATAAGTTACAACAGCCGCTAAGGAATAAATCATAAAGCGGCTGTTCCTATAATTGAAATCAAATGATTAATTAATCTCTTTAACCTCAACCCTTAATTCTTTAGGGACCTCAAAGACGATATTTTCTTCACGCCCTTGCAATTCAACAACAGAGTCAGCCCCTAATTCTTTAAGCCTATCAATAACTTGTCTAACTAGAATATCAGGAGCAGATGCCCCAGCAGTTAAGCCAATAATATTTTTATCCGCTAACCATTCCGTTTTAATATCTTCCGCACCATCAATTAAATAGGCAGGTTTTTGCATACGCGAAGCTAACTCCGCAAGACGATTTGAGTTTGATGAGTTTTTAGAACCGACGACTAAAACAACGTCAGCGCGTTCTGCAAGCTCTCTCGCTGCTTCTTGGCGGTTAGTCGTTGCATAACAAATATCGTCTTTACGGGGCCCAACGATACTTGGAAAGCGAGATGTCAGCGCATCAATGACATCAGAAGTATCATCAACAGAAAGCGTTGTTTGTGTCATGAAAGAGAGATTATTTTCATCTTTCACTTTCAGTTTCCAAACATCTTCTGGGCTTTCAACAAGATACATCCCACCTTCAGGGTTGCTATATTGCCCCATCGTACCTTCGACTTCTGGGTGCCCAGCGTGGCCAATTAAAATAGCCTCTTTGCCTTTACGGCTAGCTCGTGCAACTTCCATATGAACTTTCGTAACCAAAGGACAAGTCGCATCAAATAACATGGTGAGATCGCGAGAGCGAGCTTCTTGACGAATAGCTTGGGAAACGCCATGCGCAGAAAAAATCAAAATAGACCCATCTGGTACTTCTGAGATTTCCTCAATAAAGATAGCACCACGTTGACGTAAATCATCAACAACATAACGGTTATGAACCACTTCGTGACGAACGTAAATCGGAGCACCATATATTTCTAACGCCCTTTCTACGATGCTAATTGCGCGGTCTACGCCTGCACAAAACCCACGAGGGTTAGCCATTAATATTTGCATTGTGATTCTCCAATTGCGGGTCTACTTCAAGCACTTCGACATCAAAACTAATCTGCTGCTCTGCGAGAGGGTGATTAAAATCAATAGTAATCGACTCACCTTCAATTGATTTTACTACACCTGGCATTTCACTGCCATTCATCGCCGTAAATAGCATTATCGTACCAATTTCAGGAATGCCTGTTTCTATAAAATCACGCAATGAAAAATATTGAACTAAGTCAGGGTTATGTTTCCCGAAAACAGTATCTCCGGGCAGTGAAAAACTTTTCTTTTCACCTTCATTAAGGCCAATCAGTTGGGCTTCAAGTTCTGGCGATAAGGAGTCATTCCCTAAAACAAATAACGCAGGCTTTCCTTGTGCGTGCGAGGAGTCAGCCGTAGAGCCATCTTCCAATTTCAATGTGAAATGCAGTAAAACAGAGCTCTGTGCCTGTATTTGAGTAGACATAAACCAAACCTATTTATCATAAAATTCAGCCCAGAAAATCTGGGCTGTGAGTTATTACATTCTAACCTAGTACGCTGCCATCTTATTTGGCTTTTTCTTGCTTTGATTTATCAGGTAAAAAACCTTCAAAAATGACAAGTGCCGCACCAATACATATCGCCATATCCGCTAGGTTAAATGTCGGCCAATGCCAATTACCAACGTAAAAATCAAGGTAATCGATAACGAAGCCATGGACTAAACGGTCGCTTAAATTACCGATAGCACCGCCAATAATCAATGCATAAGCAATATTTGATAGGCGTTTTTGTGCACTTTGGCGATACATCATAACCATCAAGATTACAGATATCCCAATTGCAATACCCGCAAAGAACCAACGTTGCCAACCACCTTCATCAGCCAAGAAACTGAATGCCGCTCCGAAATTTTGTGCGTACATTATGTTGAAAAATGGCATTATCGGGTGTGGCTCGTACAGATTTAGATCACTAAGCACTAATTGCTTAATGCCTAAATCCGCAACGATGATCACAATGGTCAACCATAACCAACGCAAACCGGTAGAACAAACTGGCGTCTTCATTAAGCAAACTTACGCGTTTCGCCGTTACCGGCTACGTTAGTGACACAGCGACCACAAATTTCTGGTTGCTCGCTCGAAGAACCGATATCACTTGCATAATGCCAGCAACGAGGGCATTTTTCACCCGCCGCTTTACTGAAAGCAATTTTTAGGCCTTTCAATTCGCTTTCTTGCGCATCTGCTGGAGCCGTTGCAATATCAGCGACATGGGCTTGTGATGTCAGTAAAACAAAGCGTAATTCATCACCAAGGCTTTGTAGTTTTTCAGCCAGAGCTTTATCGGCATACAAAGTCACAGCGGCTTCTAATGAGCCCCCGATAAGCTTATCAGTACGCGCTTGTTCTAACACCTTATTCACTTCACCACGAACCGCTAACAACTCAGCCCAGAAGCTGTTGTTCATTTCATTTGATTCATCTAAACCAAATAAGCCGTCATACCACTCTTCGGTAAGAACAAATTGAGCGCGTTTTCCTGGTAACTCATTCCAAATTTCATCAGAAGTAAACGACAGAACCGGAGCCATCCAACGCACTAATGCTTCAACAATGTGGAATAACGCAGTTTGGCAGCTACGGCGCGCTAAGCTATCACTTTTCGCAGTGTATTGACGGTCTTTGATGATATCCAGATAGAATGACCCCATTTCAATGGAGCAGAAATGCATTAATCTTTGGATAACAGATAAGAAATCGTACTCATCATAAGCTTTGGCAATCTCTTGCTGAGCTTCTAAAGCACGGCTCACCGCCCAGCGGTCTAAAACCACCATATCTTCTGGTTTCACCATGTCGGTTTCAGGATTAAAACCATTTAAGTTAGCCAGTAAGAAACGTGCAGTATTACGAATACGGCGGTATGAGTCAGCCGCGCGTTTTAAAATTTCATCTGAAACCGCGATTTCGCCAGTGTAATCCGTTGATGCAACCCATAAACGTAAGATATCTGCACCCAGTTTATTCATGACATCTTGAGGGCTTACTGTATTGCCTAAAGATTTAGACATTTTGCGGCCTTGGCCATCAACAGTGAAGCCATGTGTCAATACTTGGCGATAAGGTGCTTTACCTTTCATTGCGGTTGATAACATCAATGATGACATAAACCAGCCGCGGTGTTGATCTGACCCTTCAAGGTACATATCCGCTGAATTACCATGGAATTCAGGGCGTGCGTCCACAACCGCAAAGTGCGTTGAACCTGAGTCAAACCATACGTCTAAGGTATCAGGTACTTTACGATATGTTTCGGCTTCATCACCCAACAGCTCAGCAGGGTCAAGATCCCACCATGCTTGGATGCCATCCACTTCAACACGCTTAGCCACTTCTTCCATTAATTCTAATGTACGAGGGTGTAACTCTTCAGTGTCTTTATGAACAAACAACGACATTGGGGTACCCCAAGTACGTTGACGAGAAATACACCAGTCTGGGCGGTTTTCAACCATTGATTCAATACGTGCGCGCCCCCAACCCGGGATCCATTGAACAATATCAATTTCTTTCAGCGATTGTTCACGTAAACCATTTTTATCCATACCGATAAACCACTGTGGCGTAGCACGGAAGATAACTGGAGTCTTATGGCGCCAGCAGCATGGATAGCTGTGTTGAATCGCTTGTTTGTATAGTAATGCGCCTTTTTCGTTCAATAATTCAACGATAAGGTCATTAGCTTTAAAAATAAACACACCATCTAATGTTGGGTAAGTATTTGGTAAGAAGCAACCATCTGGCCCTACAGGGTTCGCTGTTTCTAAGCCATATTTCTGACCAACCACATAGTCTTCAGGACCGTGGCCTGGTGCAGTATGAACAGCACCAGTACCCGCGTCTAATGTCACATGGTCACCCAAAATTGCAGGCACATCAAAGCCCATAAATGGATGATTGAAACGTAAAAGTTCAAGTGCAGAACCCTCACACTCCCCTAGAACTGCCCACGCTTCAACCCCTATCGTTTTCATTACCTCTTCGACAAGGTCAGCAGCTAAAATGAGTAACTCACCATTTGCTTCGATTAAATCATATTTAAACTCAGGGTTTAAAGAAATCGCGCGGTTAGCTGGCAAAGTCCAAGGCGTTGTTGTCCAGATGACTAACGAAGGTGTTTTTTCGCTAACAATGCCAAATTTTTCGCACACAGCCTTGCCATCTACGGCTGGGAAGCGAACATAGATAGATGGTGAGGTTTTATCATAATATTCAACTTCAGCTTCCGCTAATGAAGAACCGCAAGCAGTACACCAGTGAACAGGTTTTGCCCCCTTCACTAAATGGCCATTTGCAATGGTTTTAGCCAATGCTCGGATAATATGAGCTTCGGTTTTAAAATCCATTGTTAGATAAGGTTTATCCCACTCACCTAAAACACCAAGACGCATGAAATCAGCTTTTTGCCCTTCAATTTGCTCTTTAGCGTATTGACGGCATTGTGCACGAAATTCAGCAGCGGAAACTTTTTCCCCTGGCTTACCGACGATTTGTTCAACTTTATGTTCAATCGGTAATCCATGGCAGTCCCAACCTGGGATGTATGGGGAATCATAGCCCGCCAACCCTTTGGACTTAATAATAATATCTTTGAGAATTTTGTTAACTGAGTGACCAATATGAATACTGCCGTTAGCATACGGAGGACCATCGTGCAGAATAAAGGTTTTCTTGCCCGATTTTGCTTTACGGATTGCCTGATACAAACCTTCTTTGTACCAGCGCTCTAACATCTGTGGTTCGCGTTTAGCGAGATCGCCACGCATTGGGAACCCTGTTTCCGGTAGATTCAGGGTATTTTTATAGTCACTCATCGATTCTCAGTTCCAATTTTCCGCTAAATTATCTGATTCCTATTGCAGTAAGATACTCTCTCGCTGCAATTACATCATTAGCAATTTGCTCCTTAAGCGCTTCCAACGAAGCAAACCGCTGCTCATCACGTAATTTCTTACGTAACACTACATCGATATGACGCCCATATAAATCCATATTTGCATCAATCAGATGAACTTCTAACTGTGTTCCTTTTCCAGATACAGTCGGACGTGTGCCAATATTTGCCACACCCGGTAAAGGCTTATCACCTAAACCGTAAACTTCTACAGCATATACACCAGTTACTGGTGTGACTAAACGTTTTAACGGTAGGTTTGCCGTTGGAAAACCTATTGTTCTACCAAGTTGGTTACCATGAACCACTCGCCCGCTAATACGATAAGAGTGCCCTAACAGGCTTTCTGCTAATTCGAGATTATTTTCTTGAATAGCTTTTCGTATCGCTGTACTGCTGATACGGAGCCCTGAATCACAAAAGCTTTCTGTATCTGCAACTTCAAAACCAAATTCACTACCCGCTTGTTGTAAAAAAGCAAAGTCCCCCATGCGATTTTTCCCAAAGCGGAAATCATCACCTATAGCGAGGTACTTTACACCAAGCTTACTGACAAGTAAGTCAGAAACAAACTCAGCAGGTGTTAATGACGCAAAGTGCTGGTTAAATTCAACACATAAGAGGTAATCAATACCACTATCTGCAAGGTATTTAACTTTGTCTCGCAAACGCGTCAAACGCGCTGGCGCTTTGTCACCAATAAAAAATTCAAGGGGCTGTGGCTCAAATATCATCACGACAGTTGGCAACCCTAACTGCGCACCCTTAAGTTTCAAATTTTGAAGTAAAACCTGATGCCCACGATGAACACCATCAAAATTACCGATAGTCAGCACGCAACCATGGTGGCACGCCCGGATATTCTGTATACCGCGAATTAGCTCCATAACAGGCTCAATACCGAGGAAATTGCAGGATTATACCTTGTACGACGCATAAGGTTAACCTTAGTTCGCAAAAGGTTTCATTAAACCCTATTTTTTTGATCTCTACACGATTTTTTCCGCACTATTTTTATGCAATTAGTGGGTTATTACGCTCCCAAGCAGAGCTATTGGATTCGAATATCAAAAACTTTGGGGTAACCAATGGATTATCAATACAACAAATTTGTTCCAAGGTCTCTAAAAATATTATATTTTTATGTTTTACACTTCAATGGTTATAACCAAACGATTAAAAAGAACAAAAAGCAACCACAACATGTTTAATTTTCATACTACCCACTGATTGACAGACTAAAAAATATTTTTACCCTTAGTTCTTTTTAAATTTCTGCCATCAATTATGCATTTTTTCACGCTAAGATCTGTATTCTTCTTATATTTGCTGATAGAATCTTGCACCATTCACAACGCATGAGCATCGAAGTACACGATGTTTATTTGCACAAATCCATTGACAAATGAAGGGCGAAAGGGCATATTCCTCGACCTTTGAATTGTCCTCAATAGAATACATTTGGGAGTTGGACCTTGGCTAATATCAAATCAGCTAAGAAACGTGCCGTTCAGTCAGAGAAACGTCGCCAGCATAACGCTAGCCGTCGCTCTATGGTACGTACTTTTATCAAGAAAGTTTACCTTGCTATCGCTGCAGGCGATAAAGAAGCTGCTCAGAAAGCATTCAATGACATGCAACCTATTGTTGATCGCCATGCTACTAAAGGCCTGATCCACAAAAATAAAGCAGCACGTCATAAAGCTAACTTAGTTGCTCAAATCAAAGCAATGTAATTTTGCTTCTTGATTAGCTTAAAAAAACCGGCTTATGCCGGTTTTTTATTTGTTACTATTTTTTATCTAAGCTATCAAGCGGAACTGAAAATAAATCTGAGAAATCTTTATTACACACTCGCTGCACGGCTGGGTGCTGGATCATTCTTTCTGCAAAAATAACGTAGTACTCTTCTTTTACGCTCTCTAAACGGCCTAACTCTACAATATCTTCGCCACCTAAAAGGTCAGGTGTATACTGCGATGGAGCAACAAAAATCGCGTTATAATGCATGCCAAATGCTTTCATAAGCGCTGCGTCATCAAACTCACCTAACACTTCTACTTGCAGGTTTTTATTTCGTATCCAAGCTAAGATATGCCTACCTAACAAATATCGCCGCCCTGGAATCAATAAGCGACGTTCCTCTAAACATTCAGGAAATGGCTTTTTAGGGATCGGCTGACGACAAAAGAAACTCATATTGCACTCGCCCAACTTCACCGAGAACAAGCCTTCTTGTTGTGATGAGTCCACAGGGCAGTCAGACAAAATCATATCTAATTTATGTTGGCTAAGCTGTTCTAATAGTAATTCATGCGTTGATTCAAAACAACGTAAATGAATTTGTTCATGCTCAACAACCGTAGTCTCTAATATTTTACTAACTAGCTGTTTTGAGAGCGTGTCTGCGACCCCAACATCAAACAATAAATTAGATTCACGGCTGTAATTGACGATATCTAGCATTTCTTGGCTAAGCATGAACATTTTATCTGCATAGCGAAAAATTAATTGCCCAAGCTCAGATGGCACCAAACCTCGCCCCTGCCTTTTGAATAACTTTCCACCTAATCGCTCTTCCAATGCTTTTATTTGCCCTGTAATTGTCTGAGGAGTCAGGTAAAGCGCTTCTGCTGCTCCGACGACAGAGCCTTCTTTACATACATGCCAGAAGTAGTAAAGATGGTTAAAATTAAGATGTGAAACCCGCATATCGATTCCTTCGGTACCGTCACTAGCTATGTAACCGCTATTGACCATACACATTTACCCGCAGCTCATACTTTTCAGAGCCTTTAAAATGAATACCGTAGTGTATTAAAAAACACACTACGGTATATCATAGATTATTAGTTCGGAAATTCTTACTAATAATTTGCAAAATTACACAATAAACTTGTACTAGGTTAGTTCTTTTTGTTTCGGTAACACTACTCTTAACATAAAGTAACCTAAAAATGCAGCTAACGTAGAACCAATCAAGATTCCTAGACGTGAATAGGTACTATACACCTCATCCAACCCATCAAATGCGAGGCCGGTTATAAAAATAGACATAGTAAAACCGATCCCACACAGTACAGAAACGGCAAAAACTTGTTTTAAGTTAATCGACTCTGGCAATTTTGCAAACCCAAGTTTTACCGAAATCCAACTAAACAGAAAAATCCCAATTGGCTTACCCAAAATTAGCCCCGCAGCGACTCCTAATGGCAGTGGGCTCAACAAACCTTCAAAAGTCACACCTTGAAGTTGCACACCCGAATTAGCAAACGCAAAAATAGGTAGAATTAAGTAAACAACCCATGGATGTAAAACGTGTTCCAATTCTTCTGAAGGTTTGGTCTGGTTAGTACCATGTAAAGGGATCAAGAAGCCAACAATGACCCCTGCTAATGTGGCATGCACTCCAGATTTCAAAATGCACACCCATAATATTAACCCAATAACTAAGTAAGCCGCTGTATTCTCTACTCTACGCCAATTCATCATACAGAGAATGGCAATACACAGTGCTGACAGCCCCAATGCAACCAAGGAAACAGAACTTGTATAGAAAAAGGCAATAATCACAATAACACCAAGGTCATCAATAATAGCTAATGCTAATAAGAACACCTTAAGTTCTGTTGGTACTCGCTTACCTAATAAGGCCATCACACCTAGCGCGAAAGCAATGTCTGTAGCGGCAGGTATTGCCCAACCTTGCTGGGTAACTGCATCTCCACCATTAAATAATAAGTAAATTAATGCTGGGGCAATCATCCCTCCTAAAGCTGCGATTGCTGGAAATATCGCTTTATCACGTCCTGCAAGGGATCCTTCTAATAATTCGCGCTTTACTTCAAGGCCGACCACCAAAAAGAAAATCGCCATTAGGAAGTCATTAATCCATAATATCAGCGGCTTATCTAAACCAAACTCTGATATTTTAATGGATACAGGAATATCTAAAAATTGCTGATAAGCCCCTTGTAATGGTGAGTTAGCCATTATTAAAGCGACTATGGCAGCAATAATCAGAAGTAAGCCCCCTGCTGCTTCTAACCTTAAAAATTTACGAATAATTGCTGTCATATAGTTAACCCCAATGTTTTTTTGAATGTTAATACTATGCTAATTATTAATTCGTAAAAAATCGTTTATTTATCGCTTAACACTCGGAATTACCGACTTATTTGGGTTAGAGATCACGGCAAATGAGAAAAAAACGTTAATTTTACTATAGACAACTTTTATAAAAACAAATAATAAATTTTGTGATAAACAGACTTTATAAATTCAACTTTTCTAGTACATCAAAATTTATCCCTTTTATTTGCACAAGAAAAACTTGCCTGTTTCTTTCTTCGATACCTTTTGTAAAAACGATAAATATGGAAGACTATTTACAAAATATTTGCCAAACGTTTCGCAAAACAATGTGTTTAGATTGCTAATAAAATACTAATGATTACAATTTAACGATGACAACTTACGTATTACTTTCTGTGCTGTTTGCAGCTTTTTGCCATGCAAGCTGGAACGCTATAGTTAAATTTGGTAATGACCGTTTTTTCGGCCTAGTCATGATTTCTGTTTTTTCTGGCGCCTTAGCGATACCAGCAATACTTTGGTTAGGCCTACCATCACCAGAAGCTATCCATTGGTTAGCGTTATCGGTACTGTTTCATATTGGCTATACCTATTTTTTAAGTCAGGCTTATACACATGGCGATTTAAGCCAAATTTACCCAATATCACGTGGTTCTGCGCCATTAATGACAGCAGTACTAGGTGCTTTGCTATTTAACGAGCTCATTCCTCTAATGGGTCTTATTGGTGTTTTGTGCATTATTAGTGGCGTAGTGCTCATTGCTTTTGCGGGTAAAAAATTCACATTGAATATTAAGGGAAAAGCACTAGTTTTTGCCTTATCAACCGCCTTCTTTACGGCTTGCTATACCCTATCCGATGGCTATGGTGCCAGAGCAAGTGAAGACCCTGTCGTGTACACACTTTGGTTGTTTCTTTTAAATGGGATTGTGTTAGCTGTACCTGGCCTTATCAAATATCGTGGTACCCTACTTGTTGGAATTCAACAATACTGGCGTTCAGGGTTGCTAGGTGGGTTAATGCAACTCATTAGCTATGGCATTGCCATATGGGCGATGAGCCAAGCACCGATTGTCATGGTCGCCGCAGTTAGAGAAACTAGCGTACTCTTTGCCATGTTTTTATCCATTGCTTTTCTTAAAGAAAAATTCAACGTCATGCGAGTCATTGCCTGTGTTGTTATTGTTTTTGGTGTTTTATTAGCAAAATTAAGTCATTAATAAAATTGTTATTATTTGAATGTTTGGTTATCAAGCAACTAATTTAGCTTTATTAAAAATCGTATTATTGCTTTTTATTTACCCATAATTGTTATATTTTCTCACCAGATATGAGGCCAAAATGTCGCTTTTAAAATCTTTACTGGCTATTTCCATTATTAGTGCTTCTTTTCCTAGTTTTTCAGCTATCCCCGCGGACACCATAATTGTAGATGGAACCATCTTAACAATGGATGCTAAAAAGCAGGTTATTGACCATGGTACAGTTGTCATCAAAGGCAATAAAATTATTGCGGTTGGTGGCCCTGAACTTGCTCAAAATTATCAAGCACCTAATGTCCTGAATGTTAATGGCGATATTGTCATGCCAGGGCTAATTAACACTCACACACATGCATCTATGACCGTGTTTCGTTCCTTAGCTGATGATGTGCCAGACCGTTTACACCGTTATATTTTCCCATTAGAAAATAAAATGGTTTCCCGTGAAATGGTACGAGTTGGGGCCAACCTTGCGAATATTGAAATGATTAAAGGTGGAGTCACAACTTACGTTGATATGTATTACTTTGAAGATGAAGTGGCTAAAACCGTTGATAAAATTGGACTAAGAGCGGTTCTTGGGGAATCAGTGATTCAATTTCCCGTCGCTGATGCAAAAAATGCAGATGAAGGTATCGATTATGCAGTCAACTTTATCAATCAATACAAAGATCACCCACGTATCACCCCTGCTTTTGCGCCTCATGCGCCTTATACCAATACAACAGAGCATTTACAGAAAATAGCAAAATTATCTCAAGAACTTAATGTTCCAGTAATGATCCATCTGGCGGAAACTGACCGTGAACAAGAAGAAATAGCCAAACGTACAGGAGGGAAAAGCCCTGTACAATATATGGCTGACATTGGCGCACTGAATAATAAAGTTATTGCAGCGCACGCCATTATGGTTGATGAAAAGGATATGGATCTACTCAAGCAGTATGATGTCGGCGTTGCGCATAATATCAGTGCGAATACTAAGTCTGCTAAAGGTGTTGCCCCTGTGACAACCATGCTGGAAAAGGGGATCCGCGTTGGTTTGGGAACGGATGGACCAATGTCGAGTAATACGCTAACGACGTTAAATGAGCTAAATTTAGTCGGTAAAATTCACAAACTAGCCAATAAAGATAGAGCAGCGATGCCACCAATCACTGTTGTTGAGATGGCGACCATGGGCTCTGCGCGGGTATTACATATGGAAGACAAACTCGGCTCTCTCGAAGCAGGGAAATTAGCTGATATCATTGTTATTGATACCAAATCACCAAATATGGTTCCTATGTATAGCCCCTATGCCGCATTAGTCTATGGCGCAAATGGAGCCAATGTTCGCCATACTATTGTTGATGGCAAGGTATTGATGCAAGACCGTAAAATACTGACTGCTGATGAAAATACAATTATCAAAGAAGCTCAAGATTTTGCCAGTAAAGTCCGCGAAACTGTGGTTGCTAGTGGTGAAGTCGTAAAATAAGATAAAAAAATGGCTGACTTGGCAATATGCTCAGTCAGCCATTCTAGCTTTTCCAATTATTAACTAATTATTTATTAGTTAAATCATCAAAGAATTTCTTAACGCCATCTAAAAAGCTTTTAGAGCGCGGGCTGTTCTTCTCACCACTCTTTCCACCTAGTGATTCACCAAACTCTTTGAGCAACTCTTTTTGTTTCTCATTGAGTTTAACGGGGGTTTCAACAACAATGTGGCACATTAAATCACCTTGCAGACCACCACGTACCGATTTCACACCTTTTCCTTTCATACGGAAAATTTTACCAGTTTGGGTTTCTGCTGGGATTTTCAGTTTTACACGGCCATCAAGGGTTGGTACTTCAATTTCGCCCCCCAGTGCTGCATCAGCAAAATTAATTGGAACCTCGCAGTGCAGGTTATTACCATCACGCTCAAAAATATTATGAGGCAACACATGAACCTGAACGAATAAATCTCCTGCTGGTGCCCCGTTTTCTCCGGCCTCACCTTCTCCTGACAAGCGAACACGGTCACCTGTATCTACACCTGCTGGAATTTTAACTGACAGTGTTTTATATCTTTCAACACGGCCATGGCCATGACATTTGTTGCATGGATCTTTGATAACTTTACCGCGACCATGACACGTTGGACAAGGCTGTTGTACAGAGAAAAAGCCTTGGCGCATATGGACTTGGCCCATACCGTGACAGGTTGAGCACGTATCCGCACTAGTTCCTGGTTTCGCACCATTACCATGACAAACGTCACAGGTTTCCAAGGTTGGAATACGGATTTCTTTGGTCACTCCACGGACAGCCTCTTCGAGAGTCAGTTCCATGTTGTACTGTAGGTCAGAACCACGGCTTGGGCGCTGCTGTCTGCGGCCGCCTCCAAAAATATCACCGAAGACGTCACCAAAGATATCACTAAAGTCTGCGCCACCACCGAAGCCACCGCCTCCGCCCATTCCACCTTGCTCAAACGCAGCATGACCATACTGGTCATAAGCCGCACGTTTTTGCTCGTCAGAAAGAACTTCGTAAGCTTCTTTGATCTCTTTAAATTTATCTTCTGAACCTTTATCACCCTGATTACGGTCAGGGTGATGCTTCATCGCTAAGCGCTTATAAGCACGCTTAATATCTTTATCCGATGCATTTCTTTCGAGGCCTAATACCTCATAAAAATCTCTTTTTGCCATTTAATTTTACCCTTAACATGCGGAACGGGCGTAGAGTTGCCTCGACGCCCGTATCCGGTATCAGTAACCATTAACTATCATTTGCTATAGTTACTGCGCCCGCTAAGGGCATTATTTTTTGTCTTTGTCGTTAACTTCTTCGAATTCAGCATCAACAACATCATCATCTTTTTTCGCTTCTGCGCCAGCGCCAGCTGCACCGCCCGCTTGAGCTTGTTGCTGTGCGATTTCCAGAAGTTTTGCAGATGCCGTGACTAAAGCTTGGATTTTCGCTTCAATATCCGCTTTGTCTTCACCTTTTGCTGCTGCTTCTAATTCAGAAGTTGCTTTTTCGATATTCGCTTTATCTTCAGCTGGTAATTTATCACCGGCTTCTTCGATTTGTTTACGAGTACCGTGAACTAATTGGTCAGCTTGGTTACGAACCTGAACTAGCTCTTCAAATTTACGGTCAGCTTCAGCGTTTGCTTCTGCGTCACGTACCATTTTTTCGATTTCCTCATCATTCAGACCTGAAGAAGCCTTAATGGTGATGTTTTGCTCACGTCCACTATTTTTATCTTTAGCAGAAACATGCAAGATACCATCCGCATCGATATCAAAAGTCACTTCGATTTGTGGCATACCACGTGGTGCAGGTTGAATACCATCTAAGTTAAACTGCCCCAGTGATTTGTTGTCACTTGCGCGTTTACGCTCACCTTGCAGAACATGGATAGTTACCGCTGCTTGGTTATCTTCAGCTGTTGAGAACACTTGGCTATGTTTAGTTGGGATAGTGGTATTCTTCGCAATTAACGAAGTCATCACGCCACCCATGGTTTCGATACCTAAAGACAGAGGAGTTACGTCAAGTAACAGAACGTCTTTAACATCACCCGCTAAAACACCACCTTGAACTGCCGCACCCATTGCAACTGCTTCATCTGGGTTAACGTCTTTACGTGGTTCTTTACCAAAGAAATCAGCAACAACTTTTTGAACCATTGGCATACGTGTTTGACCACCAACTAAGATAACATCGTTGATTTCGCTCACGCTTAAGCCTGCATCTTGCAGAGCAACTTTAACTGGCTCCATAGAACGCTTAACTAAATCTTCTACCAGTGACTCTAATTTCGCACGAGTCACTTTAATATTCATGTGTTTAGGACCTGTTGCATCTGCTGTAATATACGGCAGGTTAACATCTGTTTGTTGTGCAGAAGACAGCTCAATTTTCGCTTTTTCTGCAGCTTCTTTCAGACGTTGCATTGCTAACGGGTCGTTACGCAGGTCAACACCTTGTTCTTTCTTAAATTCTTCAACTAAGTAGTTGATTAAACGTGTATCAAAGTCTTCACCACCTAAGTGTGTGTCACCATTGGTAGCCAGAACTTCATACGTTTTTTCGCCATCAACTTCATCGATTTCGATGATTGATAAGTCGAATGTACCACCACCTAAGTCATAAACCGCGATAGTACGGTTACCAACTTCTCTGTCTAAGCCATATGCTAATGCAGCTGCTGTTGGTTCGTTAATGATACGTTTTACTTCTAAACCAGCAATACGGCCAGCATCTTTAGTCGCTTGACGCTGAGCATCGTTAAAGTAAGCAGGTACAGTAATAACTGCTTCTGTTACTGGCTCACCTAAATAGTCTTCTGCTGTTTTCTTCATTTTTTTCAGAACTTCAGCTGAAACTTGTGGTGGAGCCATTTTTTGGCCTTTCACATCTAACCAAGCATCGCCGTTATCAGCCGCAATGATTTTATATGGCATGATAGAAACGTCGCGCTGAACTTCTTCGTCTTGGAAACGACGACCAATCAAACGTTTAATTGCAAATAAAGTATTTTCTGGGTTAGTCACTGCCTGACGTTTCGCTGGCTGACCAACTAAAATTTCACCATCTTGAGTGTACGCAATGATGGAAGGAGTAGTTCTATCACCTTCGCTGTTCTCCAGAACACGAGCTGTAGTACCATCCATAATTGCAACGCATGAGTTAGTTGTACCCAAGTCGATACCAATAATTTTACCCATCTAAAACGCCTCCAAAGGAATTCTTTTCACTATGATTTCGATATCAATCTATATGAGGCTCAATATTTCATTTTCAAGGGAGTTTTCACTCTGAGCCTAAATTATTTTTCAATACGCAATAATTTGGATTGATATCAGTTGATGCTTTTAAGATGGGGTCACAAATTCATTCATCAAGGGGGAGAATCAAAAAAATTTGCATTTATTGCAAAAAAACCTGTCTTGTGATCATGGTTTAAACAATTAAAACTGCGTATGATGCGCCGCCGCTGTCACTTTGGCAAAACCTTTTTGTTTTTTATCTATTTGAATTTTTTATATTTTACCAGAGGTTATATGCAGTCTAGCTCTCTTGCAAATCCAGGCCCACTTGGTTTACTAGGCTTTGGTATGACAACCATCCTGCTGAATATGCATAATGCAGGTTTTTTCCCTCTTTCATCCGTTATTTTAAGTATGGGCATTTTTTATGGTGGTATTGCTCAATTTATTGCAGGTCTGATTGAATACAAAAAAGGCAATACATTCGGTGCAACTGCATTTACCTCTTACGGTATGTTTTGGATTGCATTAGTGGGGTTATTATTTTTGCCTTCAATGGGATTAGCCGAAGCAACTTCACCTGAGTTTTTAGGTGTTTTCCTCGCTATTTGGGGAATTTTTACCTTTTTCATGTTTTTAGGAACCTTCAAAGCTAATTTTGTTTTGCAATTTGTCTTTGGTAGCTTAACTGTATTATTCGCTTTATTAGCGATTGGCAATATTACGGGAAATGCAGCATTACTAAAATTTGCTGGTTTTGAAGGAATTATCTGTGGCGCAAGCGCATTTTATTTAGCGGTCGCAGAAATATTAAATGAGCAATATGGCAAAACGGTATTACCGATTGGCCAACGTGGTTAAATTTAACTAACGTATGTGATTTTATGCATTAAATATTATTAATCAGGTGAGCTAAGCCTCACCTGATTACATCGCAAACTATTCAGGACGAATTGCGGATTTAGGCCTAAATGCCTTCACAACCGTAGAGTCTGTTTCTACATATGGGCCGTCAAGCAATTGAATACAATAAGGAACACTGGCAAAAATACCAGAAACTACCACATTCCCTTCTTTGTCTTTTAAACCTTCCAGAGTTTCCGCGATCGCTTTAGGCTGCCCAGGTAAATTTAAAATCAAAGCCTGGTTGCGTATTACCCCTACTTGGCGTGACAGTATCGCAGTAGGGACGAACTTTAGGCTAATTTGGCGCATTTGTTCGCCAAAACCTGGCATTTCACGGTCTGCAATCGCAAGGGTTGCATCAGGCGTGACATCACGGCGAGCAGGTCCTGTGCCGCCTGTGGTTAGGACTAAATGGCAAGCAAACTCATCCACCAGCTCACATAATGTTTGCTCTATCATGATTTGCTCATCAGGGATCAGGCGAGTTTCGATACGAAAAGGGGTTGTCAACGTTTTCGCTAACCACTCTTCTAATGCGGGAATGCCTTTGTCTTCATAAATACCACTCGAAGCACGATCAGAAACGGAAACCAGACCTATGCGCAATTCATCCATACAAACCTCAAAGAAATTATTCAATCAAAAACTGTTCACTTAATAATAAACAGGGGCAATATCATACCATGATGAACGATTGCATAAAGCGCCCTTGATTTTATATCTTGAAATTGAGAACTAACTCAATGAAAAATAGGCATAAAAAAACCCAACCAACAGGCTGGGTTTTAAGGAAAAATGAAATAAATTACAGTAAGTCTGCAATCATTTTTTCTAGTTTTTCTTGGTCTACTGCAAACTTACGGATACCGTCAGACAGTTTATCAACCGCCATTGGGTCTTGGTTGTGCTGCCAATAGAACTCTGCTTCAGTCAACTTAGCGCCTGGCTCTTTAGTTTTACCTGTATCAGTCAGTTTACGTACTAATTCACCTTGTGATTCAGACAGCTCTTTTAATAAGCCTGGAGAGATAGTTAAACGGTCACAACCTGCTAGTTCAATGATTTCACCCACGTTACGGAAGCTTGCGCCCATAACCACAGTTTTATAACCGTGAGCTTTGTAGTAGTTGTAGATTTCAGTAACAGAAACCACACCTGGGTCTTCATGTGGTGCGAATTCTTTCTTATCTGTATTCGCTTTGTACCAGTCAAGAATACGGCCCACAAATGGAGAAATCAGGTATACGCCCGCTTCCGCACAAGCACGCGCTTGAGCAAAAGAGAATAATAAAGTCAGGTTACAGTTAATGCCTTCTTTTTCCAGTTTCTCTGCAGCACGGATACCCTGCCAAGTTGAAGCCAGTTTAATCAGAATACGGTCATTGCTGATGCCTGCATCGTTATACATTTTGATTAAGTGACGCGCTTTAGCAATACAAGCTTCTTCATCATAAGACAGGCGCGCATCAACTTCAGTAGAAATACGACCTGGAACTAATTTCAGAATTTCCAGACCGATATTAACAGCCAGCTTGTCACAAGCATCAACAATTTGTTGCTCGCGATTATTGCTTTGCTTACGAGCCCATTCTACCGCTTCATCAATTAATTTACGGTACTCAGGAATTTGTGCAGCATTTAAGATCAGCGAGGGATTTGTGGTCGCGTCTTGTGGTTTGTAAAGCTTCATCGCTTCGATGTCGCCAGTATCAGCAACAACAGTTGTCAGACTACGTAATGAGGTTAGTTTATCGGTCATTTCTTTAATCTCGTTGTTATACCCGTCATATTCCAAGTTGTAGCGGTGGTTAGCTACCTACAATTCTTGCGACTCTTGTGGTGTAGGCTAACAAACTGCAACTTGAATTACTTTGCGTATTATAAAGGAATTGTGGCTATCGCCGCACCGTCTACAGATAATATCATGCATCCATATTGCTGCAAGCAAGTAAATCTAGTCAAAAGCAACTATTTGATTGGCAATCGATTTCGCTAGCCAATTAGAAACTGAATCCTTTTAGCTAGTTATATTGTGCTATCATTGTAATTAAAGAATAATATTGGTTTGGCTTATCGTATCAATTAGCCAATTAGGAAGAATTTTTGCTAAAGTAAGCAGTATCATTCTTTATAAAGGGTCAAGTCATGCTTATTACAATTTCACCTGCAAAAACATTAGACTACGAAAGCCCACTTGCGACACAGCAGTTTACTCAGCCTGAATTACTTACTGAGTCACAAAAATTAATTAATGTCTGTCGTAAATTAACCCCTGCAGATATTGCCAGTTTAATGAAAATTAGCGACAAGCTTGCGGGGCTCAATGCTGCCCGTTTTGCAGAATGGCATGCGGACTTTACCCCAGAAAATGCACGCCAAGCGATCCTTGCCTTCAAAGGGGATGTGTATACGGGTATGCAAGCAGAAACCTTTTCTCAAGACGATTTTGCGTTTGCTCAATCTCATTTACGCATATTATCAGGTCTTTACGGTATCTTAAGACCGCTAGATTTAATGCAACCTTATCGCTTAGAAATGGGAATTCGATTAAAAAATACCCGTGGAAAAGATTTATATGAGTTTTGGGGAGACATCATTACCAAGCAATTAAATCACGCATTAGCGGAGCAAAAAGATCAAATATTAGTCAACCTTGCCTCAGATGAATATTTTAAATCGGTGAATACAAAGAAATTGGACGGGCAAATTATCAAGCCTATTTTCCTTGATGAAAAAAATGGTAAATATAAAGTTATCAGTTTTTATGCAAAAAAAGCGCGGGGTTTAATGAGCCGCTTTATCATCCAAAATAAATTAACGAAAACAGACCAACTAGCTGATTTTAATTTAGAAGGCTATCAATTTGATGAAAGCCAATCTAAAGGTAACGAGCTGGTATTTACCCGCTCAGAGCAAGCCTAATATACAAAACGTGGGGATTGGTACGCAGCCGATACCCACGAATGCCAAAATACTTCACGCTTTTTTCGGGCTCTATCACAATTTACTCATAAACCTTCTAGTCAAGAACAAATTAGCATTGATTCCTCAGCCTACTTTTTAGCTTTATGACAGTATAAATTGAGTTTTACCCACTATTTTGGAGGTGAAGTATGCCTTATGTTGCATCATCAAAGCGCTATACTGAAATGGAATATCGTTTATGTGGCCGTAGCGGATTACGCTTGCCACTGATTTCATTAGGGTTATGGCACAACTTTGGCGATAACAAACCCTTTGATAATTGCCAAGCCATGCTTCGCCATGCTTTTGACCTTGGGATCACCCATTTTGATCTTGCTAATAATTATGGGCCACCACCAGGCTCTGCCGAAAGTACATTTGGCAAAATTATGCAGCGGGATTTTCTGCCTTATCGCGATGAAATGGTTATTTCATCAAAAGCGGGTTTCACTATGTGGGACGGCCCTTATGGTGACTGGGGAAGTAAAAAATACTTAGTTGCAAGCCTAAACCAAAGTTTGAAGCGAATGGGATTAGATTATGTAGATATATTTTATCATCATCGACCTGATCCCAATACCCCACTAGAAGAAACCATGGGAGCGCTAGATCTCATTGTTCGCCAAGGAAAAGCCCTGTATGTGGGGATTTCTAATTACCCAACCAATTTAGCCAAAGAAGCCATTAATATTCTCAATGAATTAGGAACCCCTTGCCTGATTCACCAACCTAGATATTCCATGCTAGAACGTACTCCCGAAGAAGATTTACTCGATTTACTGGAAGAAGAAGGCGTTGGCTCTATCGCATACTCTCCATTGGCTGGTGGGATATTAACCGATCGCTACCTTAATGGCATCCCTGCTGATTCACGTGCTGCAGGTAATCCTTCTTTGCCCCCAGAAAGACTCACGTCAAACATTTTATCAAAGGTTAAACAACTGAATGAACTGGCAACAAAAAGAGGACAAAAGCTAAACCAAATGGCATTAGCATGGCTACTGAGACACGACAGGATCACTTCCGTTCTCATTGGCGCAAGCCGTATCAGCCAAATTGATGATGCAATGGGGATACTAAAAAATCGTAATTTTACGCAAGAAGAGCTCAAAGCCATCGAATTAATATTAGAAGGCGAATAAAACACACAAGTTGCAGGATATCCTGCAACTTAATAAATTTTATCTCAATTAACGATATTCCCCATTTGCTTTAAACTGCACCACAGAATAAGGCTGAGTACGGCCATCTGGCTGCTCCATCCCTAGGCTACCAATTGGCATACCCGGAACAGAAATCCCTACCACATCCGCTGGTAAGGCATCAATCGCATCAAGACTGCTGACAGGAACATGGCCAACAATCACTTTACCTTTGTATTTAGCGATATGACAGCTGCGTAAGTTATAAGGCACATTCAGCTCATCATTCAGTTTGTTCAACTCATCATAACTGATTTCATTGACCACAACGTCATACCCTGCTTTTTTAACTCCTTCTCCCCATAATTGGCAGCAACCACAGTTTGCATCTTTATACAATTGCACGCTCTGGTTTTGAGAAAATGCAGAAAATGACAGTAAAAACATTCCACCTAAAATTATCTTCTTCATTGCTATTTACCTTATCAATAATAATGACTAGTACTTAAAAAGTGTCTATTTTTTATGGCGTAACTGACAGATTAATTTATAAGCCGCAGGAATGATAAATAGGGATAATAACGGTGCAGTTATCATTCCACCAATCATCGGTGCAGCAATACGGCTCATCACTTCTGAACCGACTCCTGTTCCAAGTAATATTGGCAATAAACCGGCTAAAATTACGGCAACTGTCATGGCTTTAGGGCGAACACGTAAAACTGCGCCTTCATATAATGCACGGTCTAAATCTTGGTTTGATAGCTTGCTTATTCCTTGCTGTTTTTCTTTATCTTCGATTGCATGGCGTAAATAAATCAACATAACTACGCCAAATTCAGCCGCGACACCTGCCAATGCAATAAATCCAGTTCCTGTTGCAACTGATAAATTAAAGTTCATCCAATAAAGGAACCAAATCGCGCCCACCAAAGCAAAAGGTAAACTTAATAAAATAAGTAAAGCTTCACTAAATCGTCTAAAGGCTAAATAAAGCAGTACAAAAATAATCATGATGGTCGCGGGAACCATTAACATTAATTTTTGGTTAGCCCTTTCGAGTAATTCAAATTGCCCCGTAAAGGAATAGCTAAGACCCGGCCTCATTTGAATATTATCTTTTATTGCTGTATCAATATCTTTAATAACAGAAACCATATCACGATCACGTGCATCAATATAAATCCAACTAGTCGGTCTGGCGTTCTCTGTTTTCAACATGGGAGCGCCCATATTCACGGAGACATCAGCAACATCACTAAGCACAATTTGCTGTTTGCTTGGCGTTAAAATTGGTAATAACTTCATCGCAGATACACTATTTCGGTAATCTTGAGGATATCTTATGCTAATTGGGTAACGCTCAATCCCTTCAACTGTTTCCCCAATCATTTCCCCACCAGTGGCCATTGAAATATACACTTGTACGTCGCTGACACTCATACCAAAACGAGCCGCTTTTTCTCTATCAATTTTGACATCAATATAGCGTCCGCCTACCAACCTCTCAGCCAAAACTGAAACCACCCCCGGTACCGATTTTGTGACTTTTTCAATTTCTTGGGCTAGTGAATCGATTTCTTCAAGATCCCTGCCTGATACTTTAATACCTATAGGGCTTTTGACTCCCGTAGATAACATATCAATACGGTTACGAATAGGTGGAACCCATAAGTTTGCAACCCCAGGTAAACGTACAGTTTCATCGAGCTCATCAATAATTTTTTCGAGTGTCATTCCTTCTCGCCACTGTGCTTGCGGCTTCAAACGTATCGTTGTTTCAATCATTTCCATCGGGGCTGAATCCGTTGCTGTTTCAGCTTTACCAACTTTTCCAAATACCGTATCCACCTCTGGAATAGTTTTGATTAACTTATCCGTATTTTGTAGTAAAAATGCCGCTTGTGCAGGCGAAACACCCGGTAATGTTGAAGGCATATAAAGTAAGTCACCTTCATTAATTGCAGGAAGAAATTCACCACCTAAATGTTTTAATGGCCATATCACCGTAAATAAAGATAAGAAACCAATTAATAAGGTGGTTTTCGGCCACGCTAATACCTTAATTAAAATAGGGCTATAGAGTGAGATCAACCAACGATTCAGTGGGTTTTTATTTTCATTTGGAATATTACCGCGGATCCAATATCCCATTAGAATTGGAATAACAATCAGCGCTAAAGCCGCAGCACCCGCCATGGCATAGGTTTTTGTGAATGCAAGTGGACCAAATAAACGGCCTTCTTGCCCTTCCAACGTAAAGATAGGAATAAAAGACAATGTGATAATTAATAAACTGATAAATAATGCAGGCCCAACTTCAACAGCGGAATCCGTAATAACTTTCCAACGCTGGGCATTATCAATGACTTTATCTTCATTTTCATGTTGCCATTTTTCTAATTTTTTATGTGCATTTTCGATCATAACAATGGCGGCATCCACCATGGCTCCGATCGCAATTGCAATGCCCCCTAACGACATAATATTTGCATTTATTCCTTGGTAGCGCATGACGATAAAGGCAATAAATAATCCAAGGGGCAAAGAAATAATTGCCACGAGAGCAGAACGGAAATGCCATAAAAAAACGGCACACACTAATGCGACAACAATAAATTCTTCTAGTAACTTATAACTTAAATTATCAATCGCGTTATCAATAAGAATGCTTCTATCATAAGTCGTGATAATTTCGATGCCTTCCGGCAAGCTAGCACTTAAATCTTCAAGTTTCTGTTTTACATCCTGAATCACATTACGTGCATTTTCACCAGAGCGAAGCAGAATAATTCCCCCAACGACCTCTCCTTCTCCATTTAGCTCAGCAACCCCACGACGCATTTCGGGGCCTTCCTGTATTCGAGCAACATCTTGTAGGTAAATAGGTACACCATTTTCTGGCGTTTTTAGGTAGATTTTATTGAAGTCATCAATAGATTGAAGATAACCACTTGCTCTAACCATATATTCAGCTTCAGCAATTTCAATCGATGAACCACCAGCTTCTTGGTTAGCCATTTCAACGGCCTGTTTTATTTCAGGTAATGTCACTGAAAATTGGCTGAGCTTGAGTGGGTCAACTAAGATTTGGTAAGATTTAACCACACCGCCAACGGTTGCCACTTCTGAAACATTAGGCAAAGCCTTCAATTCATATTTCAAAAACCAATCTTGTAATGAACGTAGTTCTGCTAGATTATGTTTTCCAGTTTTATCCACTAAAGCATATTCAAAAATCCAACCAACACCTGTCGCATCAGGGCCAATGGAGGCTACTGCACCTTTGGGTAATTGGTTTTGGACTTGATTTAAATATTCTAAAACTCGTGAACGAGCCCAGTATAAATCTGTATTATCTTCAAAAATAACATAAACATATGAGTCACCAAATGCAGAAAACCCCCGCACCGTTTTTGCTCCCGGCACAGATAGCATCGTCGTCGTTATCGGGTAGGTAACTTGGTTTTCGACCAGTTGCGGCGCTTGCCCTGGATAAGTGGTTTTGATGATCACTTGTACATCAGATAAGTCAGGTAATGCATCAACTGGTGTACTGCGAATGCTCCAAATACCCGCAATGACTAAAAACACGACTCCCATTAACACTAGAAATCGGTTAGCAACCGAGCGTCTTATAATCCATTCCAACATACTCTACTCCTGAGATTTATGTGATGAATGATTAGATGACGCTGATACTTCAGGAAGCGCTTCCATCTTGGCTAATGCACCAGCAATATTCGCTTCAGAATCAATCAGGAAAATACCCTGAGTCACTATATGCTCACCCACTTGTAAGCCTTCAGATATTGCTGTCATTTGTTGAGATTCACTCAGCACTCGTACTCTTTTGGGAATAAATTCACCATTCTCACCAACAGCAATAACATGCTGTTCTTTCCCAGAGTCCACAATGGCTTGTGAAGGGATCAATAAACTTTCATTACCTTCTGCAACTAAATTTAAATATGCTGTCATACCTGGTTTTAATAAATGGTTAGGATCAGCAATTTCTGTACGAATATTAATTGTACGACTTGCTTGATCTGCACTGGGTAATATCAACCAGTTTTTTACAGTAAATAACTGCGAAGGATAGGCAGGAATAGAAACTGTAAATTGTGTTTGTTGATTAAGTAATTCAGCAACTGACTGAGGAACAGATGCATTAATCCATAATGGATCTGTTCCTTGTATTTGTGCGATAACGACTTCTTTGGATACATTCATCCCTAAACGTAGATTAAGTGCAGTAATTACCCCAGAAATAGGAGCTTGAATAGTAAAACGTGTTTGCACTTTTCCTGTTTTAATAAACTGAGAAAGCGCGCCTTCTGGCATGCCATTTAAACGTAAACGCTCAATGACACTATTAAGATCTTGTTGGCTCGCATTCATTTGCTTAAGCGCAAGATATTCGCTTTGTGCTTCAACCCATGCAGGGATCGTTAGCTCAGCAATAGGAACGCCTTTTTGGATCCTCTCACCTACTGTGAATGGATAAACTTTTTCAACAAAACCATTTTCGCGTGCTTGTACAATAGCAAATTGATGGTCATTAAACGCAATTTCGGCTGGAAATGTTAAGTCATAGTTTAATTTCCCCCACTTCACATCCACCGTTTTAAGCCCTAAATTTTGTGTCTGTGTTGGGTTAATTGTTACCCCTTTGCTATTCGCTGAAGCCAAGTTTTCATCCGCATATTTAGGAACAAGATCCATGTCCATAAAAGGGGATTTCCCTGGTTGATCAAACTTGGTATTGGGATACATGGGATCATACCAATACAATACGGTGCGTTCTTGTTTTTCAACTGATTGGCTATTATTTTCTATAACGAAAAAATAACGGTAAAATAAAATTGAAATAACGCTCGATAAAATAATTACCAATAGCAATTTGGTCAGTTTAACTAATGACATAACATCTCTCTACCTATTTAGTTTATTTTTTCGACGGATTTCAACATTGAAAGATTACCTTGTTGTACAAATGAAAATTTCAATTCATCATTTTCTTGTAAACCGTTGATCATATTTTCATCTTCATATGTAAAACGCATCGTCATTGGTGGCCAACCAATGCTTTCTATTTCTTTATGATTTATCGTTAATTTTTTATTATCTTTGTCAATCGAGATTAGCTTTCCTTCAGTGTTAATTGTTGGTTCCGCCGCTTTTTCTGGATAAATAGAGTGATTATGTTCAGCTGCATTTGCATAGCTGGTTGCTGTTAATATCGCCATTGAAATTACAAAAAATACCGTATTTAGTTTTTTCATTTTTACCCTCATGATTTGATTAATCCGCCACCTAATGCAGAGAATAAATTTATTTCATTCTTCTGCTGTTCTATTTTCAACATCAATAAGTTTTGCTGTTCTGTAAATAAGCTACGCTGCGCTTCGAGAACATCGAGATAACTTAAACCACCATATCGATAACTTGCTTGTTTCTGTGTTAAGACGTTTTGTAGCGTGTTGACATATTGCTCTTGGGAGATAAGTTGTTTTTCTAAACTCAATTTGATCACTAAGGCATCTTTCACTTCTCGAAACGCTACTTGAATACTTTTTTCGTAATTAGCAATCGCTTTATTTTTTCTAATATTTGCCAACTCTAAATTTCGGCTATTAGTCCCCCCAGTAAAAATAGGTAACGTAATTTTAGGAATAAAATTCCAAATACCATTTGAAGAGTCAAATAACCCCGTTAAAGAATCATTACTGTTTGCAACTCCCGTATTAAAGGAAATAGAAGGAAAGAAAGCCGCTCTCGCTACACCGATGTTGGCATTCTCAGAAATAATGTTTTGCTCCGCAGCCATAATATCCGGGCGCTTTAGCAATATTTCAGAAGGAATATCTGGAGGTGTCGTAATTAAAGGATAGTTTGGCTCGTAGCGTCCTAGATCTAAGTTTATTTTTGTTGCATAGTCATTTGTCAAAAAATTCAGTAAATTTTCATTTTTTGCAATTTCACTTTCAATTTTTTCGATATTAATAGAAATAGACTGTACTTGCCCTTTAGCTTGTTCTAGGTCTGATAGTGCGGCTTTTCCTGCCGCCACTTTTTGCATTACAATCGATTGACTATTGAGATAACTTTGTTTCGTCTCTTGTGCAATTAATAATAGCTTTTGGTTATACACCACATCTAAGTACGCTTCTGCTACCGTTTTAATCGTGATAATTTGTGTCGCACGGCTCATCTCTTGAGAAGCAATAAACTTTGCTTTGTCTGCATCAGATAAATTTTTGATACGCCCAAAAAAATCCAGCTCATAGCTGATATCAATGCCTACGCTGTATTTCTTATTAAGGGATGACCCGGTCTCTAACGACTGACTATAATCACCACTCATCGATGAATTAACTTGAGGATATTTTTCTGCCCCCGCGAGCCCAAAACGTACACGAGCTTCCTCTACATCTAACGCAGCAAGGTATAAATCGCTGTTTTTCTCTAGTGCAATTTCTATCACGTTTTTCATTTGAGGGTCTTGAATAAACTGTTCCCAACTAGGGATCAATAATTCAGTTTGAGCCTGCTTTGCTGCATCAGAAAAATGACTATTGAATTGATGAGGTAAATTAAGGTTAGGGCGTTGATATTCAGGAGCGAGCGAAACACAGCCCGTCAAAGTTAAGGCATAAGCTATTATTAATATTTTTGGGGAATACATGGTATAGCCATGCCTCTAGTAATTAAAATTGGAGCTATAGTAAAAAAGACCTCCTGTTAGATTGATGACATGAAAATGACAAATTTGTCATTTTACATTTCGTTGCTGTAGTGCTTAGAATGGCTGCATTATTTACCCAGCTGATAGGTCTGAGATGAAATTACTTATTGTTGAAGATGAACATAAAACGAGAGAATACTTGTCTAAAGGCTTAAGTGAGTCCGGGTTTATTGTTGATGCAATCGAAAATGGTATTACAGGCCTGCATATGGCCACAACTGAAGACTATGATTTAATTATTCTTGATGTGATGTTACCTGATATTAACGGCTGGGAAATTGCAAAGAGCTTACGCAATTCAGGAAAAAATACACCAATACTGATGCTCACTGCATTAGGTAATGTTGAGCATCGAGTCAAAGGACTAGAGTTAGGTGCTGATGATTATCTCGTTAAACCATTTGATTTTTCGGAGTTACTCGCTCGAGTAAGAACTTTATTACGCAGAGGCAACAGCAGCATCCAAAAAACACAGTTTACCATTGCTAACTTGCATGTTGACCTGATTAAGCGACGCGTTACCCGTGAAAATGATAAAATTATACTCACCAGTAAAGAGTTTTCTTTATTGGAATTTTTTATTCTTCACCAAGGTGAAGTACTTTCTCGTTCTCTTATCGCTTCAAAAGTGTGGGATATGAATTTTGATAGTGATACCAATGTGATTGATGTAGCAGTGAAAAGATTAAGAGCTAAGATAGATCAAGGCTATGAGCCTAAATTGATCCATACCATTAGGGGAATGGGCTATTTACTTGAGATCCCTGAAAATGATTAAATTTTTTCGATCTCCTGTCTCAATTTCAATTCGTCTTATTGTTTTGATCAGTATTACTCTCTCTCTCGCCTTGTTACTATTTAGCTCGATCATGATCAATTCGGTTATGTTGCATTTTAAACAGCAAGATGAATACACACTTAACCAGTTGAACCTAACGATCCGTAGCTTGTTAAATAACAATACAGACTCACAAAGTGAACAATATGCACGTATTAAAACCATTATTAATGAGCACCAAGACATTACTATTTATCTCATTGATAAAAAAGGAAATGAATTAATATCTCCCAATGCAACAGATAAGCTCATTACGTACTTAAAAAATTATGATCCTCATAAAAATAACCAAGAAGAGCTTAAAAATTATCGCCTATCTGAAATTATTATTCAGGTAGATTCCCCTTCAGAGTCTAAACAATATCGGTTGGTTACTGCATTATCATTAAATTTTCATCATGATTATCTGAGTTCATTAATAAATAATTTAATTGTCAGCGCTATTATATTGTGCTTATTTACTATTCTTGTCGTTTATTTCCTTGTAATTAAAGGATTAAAACCCCTTAAAGATGTGAGCGATGAAATCAAAAATGTCACTTCCGAAAACTTAAGTGTGCGTTTAGACCCTGATTCTGTACCTAATGAATTAAAACAATTAACAAAATCATTTAATCAGATGTTAGTCAAAATTGAAGATGTTTTCGTAAGACAAACGAATTTCTCAGCAGATATAGCTCATGAAATGCGTACACCTATCACTAATTTAATGACTGAAACCCAAATATCTTTGAGTAAAAATCGCAGTAAAGAAGAACTCGTTGAAGTGTTATATTCTAATTTAGAAGAATATAACCGTCTATCACGAATGATCTCTGATATGCTTTTTCTTGCTCAAGCAGATGATAATAGGCTTATCCCTGAAAAAAAAGTTATTAATATTAAAACTGAAATAGAGCTCATATTTGATTATTTTGAATATCTCGCGGAAGAGAATGAAATAAAGCTTAAACTGATTGGTGATACAGACCCTATTATGGCCGATAAAGATATGTTAAGAAGAGCAATTACTAACTTAATATCAAATGCTATCCGCTATACCCCAAAGGGGGATTCTGTCAGTATTAATATTTCGAATGTAAAAAATGGTATTGAATTAATTATCAGCAATCCCGGCATAAAAATACCAGAAGAACATTTAGCAAAACTCTTTGACAGATTTTATCGAGTAGATAAATCAAGGCAAAGAAAAAATGAAGGGAGCGGAATTGGGTTAGCTATCGTCAAATCAATCATATTAGCGCATAAGGGAAGAATCACTGTAACATCAGATGATTTTTCAACACGTTTTACTGTATTTTTACCTAAGGAACCAAATTAAATATCTACCATAAATGGCAATTCTGTCATCTTGTTGTCAGTATTCAGACAGAAATAAAGCCTTATTATAGTTACAAGATAAATTATCCAACTTAATAAGGATTTGTAATGAAAAAAATTATTTTTGCTTTAACACTTGTGATTGTAACAACACATGTAGCAACCGCTCAAACAGAAAAAGAAATACATTATAATGCAGCGAATGCATTAAATTTCACTGAGAACAATACATCGTATTCTAATCAAAAATCGATTAATGACCACTTGAGTAAGGCGGGTATTTCAGTCAACGATAATATCAACTCAACCCAATCATTTCTTCAATTAGATAGACATACTCAAGCTGCTACCGCATTGAATTTTACTCAAAATAGTACCTCCCCAGCAATGCAGAATATGATCAGTAGCCACCAAAGCCAATCACCTAACTATAAAAAATCGATGGTAAAAGTTGCAAAACCATTTTCCGATATGAATGAAAATGAAAAAGCCGTCACCATGTTAAACTTTCATAAAAATAGTTCATCTGCTTCTATACAAAGTAAAATAATAGGATATTCAAAAAATAATTAATTAGAACTTTAAAACCATATTATTAAATAAATATTAATATGGTTTTAAATTAAAAAAATAAAATTTAGTTATAGACACAACAAATAGATTTTTATTTGACCAATTTCATTTTTTATTACTAAATTAATTGAATATTTATTGAACATCAAGAAAAATAAGTTATTATTTCTAGGCAGTTCATTTCAATACTAACTTTAAAAGGTGATTATATGTTTAAAAAATCAATCATATTTGCATTTTTATTATTTCCAACTCTCTCTTTCGCTACTCCTATTCTTCCTTTCCCACCAGAGCCACCTATCCTAGATATAGACGTAAACGTAGCCTATAACGGGGATGATGATGATGTTTGGTTTAACGTAAAAGGAGATGATGATGATGTTTGGCTGAACATCAAATAAAATTCAGAAGACATCAAACAAAGCTTAAGGTAATTCCCTTCATAATATATAGCCTTATATCCTTTTAATATACTACATTAGGAAACATAGGCCTATATGCTGTTAAAATCAATGGTAAAGTGGAATTGTATTTTAATATATTCCACTTTACTATCCTACCCCATAAAACCCTAATCTTATGATAATTAATTTTAAAACAAAACATTACCTGGCAAATTATTAATTAATTATCTCAAATGATTCATTATTAATAAATCATTTAAAATACGCACAAAAAAAATAAATAATGTTATTTTATATTAACAGTGAACCAAATTTAATTTCACTCTTAGATGAAAATATTAATTACTTATTCAAAATCATGAATTACAATTTCCTTGCAGTTCACTTCAATTTAAACTTTTAATCGAGGATTTTATATGTATAAAGCATCTATTGTCATAGTATCTTTATTATTCCCAATTCTAGCATCTGCAACTTCTTTCCAAGAAAAATATTCTGACAATACTTCGACTTATTCTACTACTTATGAACAAAACCATGGAGGAAATGGAGGGAATGGCGGTCACGGTGGTAATGGAGGAAATGGTGGTAATGGAGGGAATGGCGGCCATGGTGGTAACGGCGGTAATGGCGGCAACGGTAGATAATATATCTCGTCACTAAATATTTCCCTCCTCACTCGATGAGGGGGGAACGGAGGAATTTATCATGTATAAAAATTACATTTCACTTGGCGTCTTATTAATTAGTTCTATTTCATTTTCAGCATACTCTCACTCCTTATTTAATACTCCATCTAACTGTTTATTAAAAAATGAACTCAATATTAATGAAATTAATAATAAAGTATGTTCCATACTCCATGGCCAATATTACTATTCTAAAATTTTTAGCTTTGTAAGTTATGGACAAAACGGAAATTCGGGTCACGCTGGAAATGATAGTCAAGGTGGCCATGGTGGTAACGGTGGTCATGGTGGTCATGGTGGACACGGTGGTGATGGCCAAAATGGAGGGAATGGCGGAACAGGATCAAATAACGGTAATGGTAGCAATGGCGGAAACGCAGAAAAAGGCAGTAATGGCAATGGAGGAAATGGCGGTAATGGCAGTGTAACTGGAGGTGATGGCGGAAATGGCGGTGATGGAGATGGTGGTGGTAGTGGTGGGAACGGCGGGAATGGAACTGTAAATGGCAATGGGGGAAATGGGGGACATGGTGGAACTAATGGCGGTAACGGAGGTAATGGGGGCAACGGCTCTGGTAGTGGTAATGGTGGCAATGGGGGCAATGGTAGCCAAGGAGGAAAAGGAGGACGCGGTGGACCTGATGGCGGTAGAGATGGGCACGATGGTATTAGCATTAGCTCAATGTGACAAATAAATCCGTTAGAAGTGAATAAGTGATGTGGCAATATGAAACCATATAATTATCTTTATAAAAGATGGTATTACCAATAAAAACGGAAGCTTTCGCTTCCGTTTTTCGTACATTTGCAATTTTTATTGCTTAGGTGCTAATTTCATTAAAAATGCGCGTAATTGTGCAAAGTCAAATGGTAAAAAGTGTGAGAGGAGTGGTAGTTCCGCACGCTCTGCTAACTCTTTCGGTAAAGGTATTGCCTTATTAAGAATTTCTTCAACACTTTCTTTAAACTTAGCTGGGTGTGCCGTGCCTAAAAACAGCCCGTATTCACCTTCTTGCAACTGGTCACGAAGCACACGATAAGCAACCGCAGCATGTGGCTCAGATAAATACCCTTTTTTATCTAATTCACGTACTGTCTCTTTAGTCACGTCGTCACTCACCGCTCCATGGCCTAATTCATCAAGGGACCAACCTTTACGGCGGAATAACTCTTCAATACGAGGCCAGTTGTTTGGCTGGCTAACATCCATGGCGTTCGATAATGTTGCCACAGTTTGCTTTGGTTTCCATTGCCCATCAACAAGGTAACGCGGCACAGTGTCATTTACGTTAGTTGCTGCAATAAAGCGTTTAACCGGTAGGCCCATTGATTTAGCTAATAAACCTGCCGTAAGGTCACCAAAATTACCACTCGGAACCGAGATCACTAATTGATCACGTTTTTCTGCTGGGATCTGCGCGACGGCTTCGAAGTAATAACAAATTTGAGCTAACAAACGACTGATATTGATCGAGTTCGCCGAGTTTAAATACAACGCCTTTTTCAGCTCTTCATCATCAAATGATTGTTTTACTAATGCCTGGCATGCATCGAAGTCATCTTTAATCGCAACCGTATGAATATTTTCACCCAGCGTGCAGAAGAGTTTCTCTTGCAGCGGGCTAATTTTTCCTTCTGGATAGAGAATAACAACTTGCACGTTCTTAAGACGATAGAATGCGTGTGCAACCGCGGCTCCTGTATCCCCAGAAGTGGCAGTCAAAATGGTCACCGGCTGCTCACCAGCTACTTGGCCCAATGCCTGAGCCATAAATCTGCCACCGAAGTCTTTAAATGCGAGTGTTGGCCCATGATATAACTCCAACGTTGCTACATCATCTTCAACCTTAGAAACTGGCGCAGGAAAAGCAAACGCGGTTTTAACACGTGCAGCTAATTCTTCTTGTGGAATTTCATCACCAATAAAGGCACTTAAAATTCGGCTGCTACGTGTGACGAAATCTAATTTTAATAATTCGTCGATTTCAGCCGCTGTAAACTCAGGTAAGTCTTGAGGAAAAAATAAACCTTGCTGCTTACCTAACCCCTGCTTAACCGCTTGTGCAAAACTTACTTGTTCATTGTTATCTTTTAAATTATACAGTTTCATTATTTACCCTATTGTCCTTGCCCCGGCCAGATCCAAACGGCAGATATGCACAAAGCCTTCATCATTCTGAATATAATGTTGTTGCAAGTAGCTCGCCATTTTTTCAGCGATATGTTTCTCATCGCAAATAGCAAACAATGTTGGCCCTGAGCCAGAGATACCACAAGCCAATGCACCGATTTCTTTTGCATTTTGACGTGCTGCCGCAAAACCGGGTAATAATTGTGTACGATAAGGTTCTGCGACAACATCTTGGATCATCGTTGCGGCAAGTAACGGCTGGTTTGTATGGCATGCATGAATAAACCCTGATAAGTATCGGCCATGGTTTACTATATCGTGGCGTGGATAGCTATCAGGCAGGATCGCACGCGCTTCTGCTGTCGATACCTTAATTCCAGGGTAAGCCATAACCCAATACCAATTTTCAAATGCAGGTACAGGCTGAGAAATAATGCCATTTTGTTCGATAATCAGCTGCAAACCACCTAAAAAACACGGTGCGACGTTATCATAGTGCACACTTCCTGAAATACGCCCTTCGAGCTCCCCCATCATGCCAAGCAGTTGAGTATCATCGAATGGTTTCTCTGCAAATTCGTTGAGCGCCATCAGTGCAGCGACAACAGAACAGGCGCTAGAACCGAGCCCTGAACCAATTGGCATATTTTTTTCAAGCGTGATCGCGACATTTAATGGCCTACCAAGGCGCTCACAAAACAACTGCCAGCACTGGTAAACAATATTGTGTTCATTTTTCTTCGGCAGCTTAGCAACGAATTTTCCTTGATTCGTCAGGGAAAAAGTATCCGCAGCTTCAATTGTTACACAATCACCTAATAGTGAACCGTCAGCAGGCGAAACAGCTGCCCCAAGGACATCAAACCCGACGCTCACATTACCAATTGAAGCCGGTGCATAAACTTTAATCACTTATTAAACTCCCAATTTCCATGAAAGGGTACGCAGCATATCCGCAAATACACCAGCAGCAGTAACATCATTACCTGCGCCATAACCTCTTAATACTAAAGGAATTGGTTGGTAATAGCGTGTATAGAAAGCCAGTGCATTTTCACCATTTTTAACCTTGAAGAGTGGGTCATTACCATCAACAGCGACGATTTTCACTTGGCAGCGCCCTTCTTCAATCAGCCCAACATAGCGTAACACTTTTTCTTCCGCTTCTGCGGCTTTTATACGCTGTGTAAATTGCTCGTCCAGTTGTGGCAAACGTGCCATAAACTCAGAAACAGGGCCACTGCTATCAAAGTCCGAAGGTAAAACAGGTTCAATTTCAATATCTTGCAATTCTAAATGATAACCCGCTTCACGCGCTAAAATTAATAATTTACGCGCAACATCCATACCTGATAAATCATCACGAGGATCTGGTTCTGTGAAACCTTTTTCTTTCGCAAGTGTTGTGGCTTCTGATAAAGACATACCTTCGTCTAATTTACCAAAAATGAATGATAAAGAGCCTGATAAAATTCCGCTAAAGTGAACCAGTTCATCCCCTGCATTCAGTAAGTTTTGTAGGTTTTCAATAACTGGCAACCCTGCACCTACGTTAGTGTCATAGAGGAATTTACGTTTCGAGGTTTCACTTGCCGCACGTAATTGATGGTAGTAATCCATCGATAATGTATTGGCTTTTTTATTCGGTGTAACCACATTAAAGCCGTCTTTCAAGAAATTGACATACTGCTCTGCGATTTCCTGATTTGATGTGCAATCAATAATGACAGGGTTCAAGAAATGGTATTCACGTTCTAAGCGAATTAAACGGCTTAAACTAAATGGCTCTTTCGCTTCCGCTAGCTCCGCTTTCCAGTTATCTAAATCAATCCCTTGCATATCCGTTAACATTGCGCGTGAATTTGCAATACCACATACACGCAGATCAATATGCTTTTGTTTTAACCATTGTTGCTGGCGGTGAATTTGTTCAATTAATGCATTACCAACACCACCCACACCGATGATAAAGGCTTCGATAACTTGCTCTGCATTAAATAGCATTTGGTGACATAAGCGTACCGCTGTTGTGGCAGACTCATTGGCAATAACGGCAGAAATAGAACGTTCAGAAGACCCCTGTGCGATAGCGACAATGTTGATGTTACCGCGAGTTAAAGCCGAGAAGAAACGCGCCGAAATGCCCTTCAAAGTGCGCATTCCATCCCCCACAACTGAAATAATCGCTAACTGCTCCATCACATCCAGTGGATCAAGTACGCCATCTTTCAGCTCTAAGTAAAATTCTTCTTCCAGTGCAGCGCGAGCTCTCACTAACTCATTTTGCGGAACACAAAAACTAATACTGTATTCCGATGAAGACTGTGTGATCAGAACGACAGAGATCCCTTTGCGAGACATGACGGAGAAAATGCGAGCAGCCATCCCCACCATCCCCTTCATTCCGGGGCCGGATACGTTGATCATCGCCATGTTATTCAGATTGGTGATCCCTTTCACTGGCGTGCTTTCATCGGTTTGGCCATCACCAATTAAAGTACCTGGAGCGCTTAAATTAGTGGTGTTTTTTATCAGGCAAGGGATTTGGAATTGAGCAATTGGGGCGATGGTACGAGGGTGAAGGACTTTGGCTCCGAAGTAGGATAACTCCATGGCCTCTTGGTATGACATACCTTTTAACAAACGCGCATCAGGCACCAAACGCGGGTCACAAGTATAGACCCCATCAACATCAGTCCAAATTTCACAACAATCAGCACGTAAGCAGGCCGCTAAAACCGCAGCAGAATAATCAGACCCATTACGGCCTAATACTACTAATTCACCTTTTTCATTACCCGCTGTGAAACCTGCCATTAAGACAAAATGATCTTTCGGTATATTTAAATCGGCAATACGTTTAGTTGACTCATTTATATCAACCGTAGATTCAAGATAATGACCTTTCGCGAGTAAGCTCTCAACTGGGTTAATAACCGTCACATTATAGCCGCGTGCTTTTAGCACTGATTCCATAATGGCGATAGAGAGCTTTTCACCACGGCAGATAATTGATGCGTTAATGCTGTCCGGACATTGCCCGAGAAGAGTAATACCATGCAGTACTTGTTTGATTTGTGCAAATTCTTGTTCTGTCAGTTTTTTTAACCGATCATATTCAAAACCAGGTTGTTTTTCTTTTAATCCTTTTAAAAGGTTAGCAAAAATCATTTCAGCATCATTAACATGCGTGATGACATCTTGTCCTGCAACCGTTTTTTCAATCATAGCAACCAGATGGTTTGTGATTTTTGCTGGTGCAGATAGCACCAAAGCCACTTGTCCATCTGCTAGTTTACTTTCAGCGATGTCAGCAACATTCAGTACTCGTTCGTCATTTGCAACCGAAGTACCGCCAAATTTAAGCACACGCATGGTATTCCTCTCCTGAATTAACACCAAAAAAAAGCCCGCATCGGTTAAGTATGCGGGCTTTTTCATTTTTATTTTTTGGATGCGTCAGCCCGCCCCGTTTCCTGTGGTTACGGTGGTGGTGGTAATAATAATAGTCAGGCTGATATTACGCATAGATTCTGTCTGTCTCTTAGATTCTTTAAGTTTCTCCCTATACGGTTAAAGCAATTGGTATATTTTGTCAAATTTATTTGCAAAACATCCCTTTTTTCTCCCTTTTTTTATTCGATAAATTATCTGCCAGCACGAAAAAATCATTCACAAAAAGACACTCATTACATAAAATGCAGTGTTAAAAACCAAGATAACAAAGATTTAAAGATTAATAATTTTTTACTCAATAAAAAACCAAAATGACTATTAAATAGGCAATAGAGATAACCTTCAGTAATTTCCTGTGAAGAGAATCAAGATGAGAAGATGAGCAACAACGACCAGCTTAATTGATGCATTCAGCAGCTATATTTCTTATCATTTACCCCCATGTTCATCAATACATGAGCGCCAATAGCAACAGATTACACAAGTACGTATTAATACTTAGCCTCATGATTTTTTCATTCGTTTAAATTACAAACAGATATTGTGAAATTGTTAAAAAATAGTCACATCAAAACAAAATAAGTATTTTTCCTAATTAAATGAAACAAAAAATTACAGACTAAATATTTACATCCCGTTATCTCTAACAAGATAAATTTTTCACCTTTTTTTGTAGCAAAATAACATTTCAAAATTGGAGGTAAGTCACAAATTAAACATTATTTATGATGGTATATTTAACCCATTGAAGACTATATTCATTAATACCCAGCCGAAGCCCCCTTGGGTATCAACTATTCCCCTTTTTTAGACGCTATCTGATTCCTAAACACTGCATTAATTTATATAATTATCTACCTAACAATTTTTGTTAACGTGCTACAATTGATTTTGATATGTATCAACAAAAGTTAGTTTTTTAGGTGGTAAATGCAGTATTAGCTGTTATATTGCTGTTAACAGTACAATATTGGGAAAGTGCTTATATTTTGGCTTGTTGTTAAAGTCTTTTGCCCAAAATGGCAACATAATGGCACTATTGAATTTCAAAACAAATTTATACTCATAAACGTGTTTTTCCAGAGAAAAATATCAATAACCACCTAACTGGAAACGGCTTGTGAGTTCAGTATTTTTATTTTAATACTTTAGGTAGCAACTATGCAGACCCCACACATTTTGATTGTTGAAGATGAAATTGTCACACGCAATACGCTTAAAAGCATATTTGAAGCGGAAGGCTATGTGGTTCATGAGGCAACTGATGGCGAAGAGATGAATAATGTTCTCTCTGAGCATGACATCAATTTAGTCATCATGGATATTAATTTACCAGGTAAAAACGGTTTACTACTTGCTCGCGAACTTCGTGAACAAGAAAGCATTGCGTTAATGTTCTTAACAGGACGTGATAACGAAGTCGATAAAATCCTTGGCCTTGAAATTGGTGCTGATGACTATATCACTAAACCATTTAACCCACGTGAACTGACTATTCGTGCGCGCAACCTACTGTCTCGTACTATGAATTTAGCGGGTGGTACGGAAGAACGTCGTTTAGTGGAAAGCTATAAGTTTAATGGTTGGGAATTAGACATCAACAGCCGTTCATTAGTCAGCCCTGCTGGTGAACACTACAAATTACCACGTAGTGAATTCCGTGCGATGCTACATTTCTGTGAAAACCCAGGAAAAATTCAGACTCGCGCAGACCTGCTGAAAAAAATGACAGGCCGTGAATTGAAACCACATGATAGAACTGTTGACGTAACGATCCGTCGTATTCGTAAACATTTTGAATCAACACCTGATACGCCAGAAATCATTGCAACCATCCACGGTGAAGGCTATCGCTTTTGCGGTGATTTAGACGAATAATCAATTTTGAATTGATATTCAAAAAACCGGCTAAATAGCCGGTTTTTTATCATCTTAATTAATCACCAAGGCATAATCGGTACTGCACTTAACGCATTTTTTGGTGAGCCGTCGATCATCTTATCTGAATAAGTCAAATAAATTAATGCATTACGTTTTGGATCGTAAAAGCGTACAACCTGTAATTTTTTGAAGACTAAAGACGTTCGTTTTTGAAAGACAACTTGCCCTTTCGTCGGTTTGCGTTTGACACGGTCATTTAGCTCAATTGGCCCAACTTGCTGACATGAAATGGCAGCATCAGAGGTGTCTTCTGCTAAACCTAAACCCCCTTTGATCCCCCCTGTTTTTGAACGACTTAAATAACAAGTCACATTGTCAACATCAGGGTCATCAAATGCTTCAACAACAATTTTATGATCAGGGCCGAAAATTTTAAAAACAGTATCGACTGAACCGATTTCTTCAGCAAATGTGATGCTCGGCAACGCTGATAATAATGCTGCAAGTACGATATTTTTTAATCTGGAACGACGCATACTGAATTTCCTATTCAACTAAAAATCGATAAAACCTCGTAGTGGCACAAGATTTATTATTCACTTTCTTAACTAATTATCAAATACAACTCATTTACTATAAACGAAAAAGATAACTTGATATAGAATAGCAATTCATTGATAGATTATATCTGTTCTATAAGTCGCATTGGCTGGGGATATACATGGATCAAACTAATATTATTCGCGACTTGCTTCGCTGGATAGATGACAATCTGGATAAACCACTCTCGCTAGATAATGTTGCCGCAAAAGCGGGCTACTCTAAGTGGCATTTACAAAGAATGTTCAAAGAGGTGACAGACCAAGCGATTGGGGCTTATATTCGAGCTAGAAGGCTTTCTCGTGCAGCGGTTGCATTGCGGCTAACAAGCCGACCAATTCTTGATATTGCTCTGCAGTATCGATTTGATTCGCAACAAACTTTTACTCGAGCCTTTAAAAAGCAATTTAACCTAACTCCAGCGTTTTATCGTCGGAGTGAAGAATGGTGCGCTGCAGGTATTTGCCCACCGATTATTTTAGATAATCACACCAATATTGAACATGAATTCCTACAAATGCCAGCACAAGAGCTGGTTGGCTTGGAACAAAGTTGCTCTTATGCACTAGAAGAGTGGTCGACCGCTTGTTCCCAAATGCGCCAAACATTTTGGCACTACTATTTGGATAATACGACGACTATTGCGTCTGAAGTTTTTGGCTTGCACCATGCCATTCATAATCCAGAAAAAGAAGATGAACAAACGGTATTCTATACCACTGCGGTAAAACCTGAGGATGCGAGTTTTAACACTGACCAGTACACGAGTTTAACGTTACCAAGTGGCCATTATGTTAAATTTTCGTTCAATGGGACGCCAACTCGAGATGCATTACAAGAGTTTTTGTACCAAATTTATGGCGTATATTTGCCTAAGCTGAATTTAACGCGTCGACCAGGTTATGATATCGAACATTATCGATTAAAAAACATCGATTTACGTCATATCACCCCAGAAAATGATGACCCCAAGACACACATCGATACCTTTGATTATTATGTACCAATCAAAACAGGTTCGACCATAACCCCTTAAAGCAGAGGAGTTTCAGTTTGTTGAAACTCCTTTTTCTAAATAGTTAACCTTGTTGCTCATCGAGAGCTGGCTGCGATAAGTGTGTAACCTCACCGGCTGTTTCAACTATCCAACCATTCGCAAGCCATGGGCTATTTTGGTAATCAACACGAGATAACGAACAGTTACGTAAACGTAGACGGCGTTCTGAATAGGCAGGAACCCCCATAATACGGCTAATTAACGTACTTAGCGCAATACCATGGCTAACAATCAGTGGGCGGCTACCTTCAGGCAAATCTAAACAGCTATTTAGTGCTGCAAACATACGTGTATACAGCTCCTCCATTGATTCACCCTCTGGAATTCGTCCTCCACGAGTGCCATCAATTAAGCTTTTGCGCCACTGTTCTTCCTCTGGCGTTAACGACTCTATTGCTCTTTGTTCAAGAACGCCCATATTTAGTTCACGTAGACGCGGTTCTGTGGTAATTTCACATTCGCATACACTTGCAATTATTTGTGCAGTTTCCAGTGTGCGTCCCATATCACTAGTGATAATATGGGTAATGCCTTCTGACTTTATCCTCTCAGCCACCTGCCTTGCTTGCAGTCGTCCAGTGGCGGTCAGAGGGCTATCGGATTGTCCCTGGATGCGACGAGCTAAATTCCATTCAGTTTCGCCATGGCGAACAAGATAAACCTGTAACATAGATGTGTTCCGTTATTACTTTTCGAAGTATGTGTTCAAAGGAAAATAATTAATGTACCAAGTTATAGCTGCAACGACTAATCCTGCCAAAATTAAAGCGATTCATCTTGCTTTCGATGCTGTTTTTGGGGCTGGCAGTTATCAAATTGAAGATATTAATGTCGATAGCAGTGTTCCACAGCAACCTATCGGTAATAATGAAACCCGTACTGGGGCTAGACAGCGCGTTATGGCCTCTAGGCAAGTTCGCCCCGAAGCGGATTTTTGGGTTGGTATTGAAGCAGGTATCGAAGACGATATGACATTTGCTTGGATAGTGATTGAGCATAAGCAAATACGCGGCGAATCTCGCTCTGCCAGTATTATGATCCCAGAAAAAATTCTGGCGGGTATTCGTGAAGGCCGCGAACTCGGTGATGAAATGGCCTTTTTAACAGGCATCGATAATATCAAACAACAAGGTGGTGCCATTGGTTTTTTCACTGATGGGGTATTAACTCGCACTAGTGTTTACCAACAAGCCTTGATATTGGCTTTAGTTCCCATAAAGCATGAAATTTATAAAGAGCTAAACCAAGTAGAAGATTAATTATACTTAAAATAATTAAAATTGCATGTGCGATTAAACACCACTCTTTTCACACTAAAGTATGGGAGACCATACTTTTTTTATGCCTATTTATCTAAAATATAAATACCCTTTATATTCTAAATAGCTCGGATTGTGGGAAAAAAGCGGCAAGAGAGCAGCAGCATACACAAGTATGTGACTAGGGTTAGCAAACGTAGCCAACACCCCTACAATTTGAAATACAATAAATACCAATACGCTAAATAGTTTGGGTTGTGGCTAGGCGGCAAGTGAGGTTATCCCGATGAGCATACACAAGTATGCGATTCGGGTAACCGAATGCAGCCAACAACGCCACAGCGCAAAATATGACGCGTATTTTAGAGAAGTTGCTGCTCTAACCACTCCTTCACAGAAATAGGCGCTGACTTTAAGCTATTCGAACCCCGAGTAATAGTTGCTATTCCCACTCCTAGCTCATTTTTCAGTTCTCTTTGGCTCATTTCACCGCGCATCAGTTCTTGTACAATTTTAACGCGAGTCGCTAACGCTGTACGCTCATCTGGCGTGAGTAATAACTGAAGAACTGGCAGATGAATATCTTGTTCAAATGCCAATTGTAATAAATTCACAAAGCGCAGCCAGTCAGCGTTCTCATCGGCAGTCAGCGCCGGGTCATGTTGTTGATTTGCTGTCATCGTTTATCCACCCATACTATTTAACTAGTACAAATAATAACACACTCTTATTAGAAATCATCAACCAAACGCTTTTCAAGCTTCAACAATACAAAAAATAACCAAATTTCATTTAGTTACTGCGTTAATACGCTAAATAGTTTGAGTTGTGACTAGGCGACCAGCGAGGATAGCTCGGGGAGCATACACCTGTATGCAACTAAAGCTAACATACGAAGCCCCTATAAATCGAAATATAAAAATATGAATACTCAAAATAGTTCGGATTGTAGGTAGGCGGCAAGTGATGCTAAGCCCTAGGAGCATACACAAGTATGTGACTAGGGTTAGCAAACGTAGCCAACACCCCTACAATTCGAAATATGAAGAGTATTTTTAGTATTTCATATTCCATTCATTCGAAAGCAACACCTTACTATTCTTCTGCCCCATAAAATGTCGATAAAATAAATCATACGATAGAACATTTTTCACATAACCGCGGGTTTCTGAGAACGGGATGCTTTCAACAAATGCGACTGCATCAATACGCCCACCACTGTTACCTAACCAACGAGTCACACGGGATGGGCCTGCATTATAAGCCGCACTGGCTAAAATACGGTTATTACCAAATTGCTGATAAACATCTTCCAGATACGCCGTCCCTAGTTCAATATTGGTCGTAGGATTGGTCAACTGGCTCGCATTCACATAATTAATACCTTGCTTTTGTGCGGTATGTTTTGCTGTCGCTGGCATCAACTGCATCAAACCTGTCGCACCAACGGGCGAGCGAGCTTGTGGGTTCCATGCACTTTCTTGGCGAGCAATGGCCATTGCATAGCTTTTTTGAATATCTTTCGACTTGGTATATAAATTGAATTCTTTATCCCATGCTAATGGGAAACGTTCTTCTAGGTGATCCCAAAGTTTAGCTGTGATAGTCGCTTGAACACTGAGGTCAGCCCATTTATTATCAAACGCATAACGAGCCAATTGCTCTTGCTGGTTTGCTGGCAGCGATGCCACTAAACTCACCCATTCAGAACGAGCGAGGTTGTCTAGCTCCCAATACATTAACTCTCTAACCCGCTGAACTTCTGGGAGTTTATTAATGCTTGAGTCTGGCTTAACGGCCGATTTAACATATACGGGGTAATCAATTTCTAAGACTTGTGCTGCGACCATTGGGTAGAAGCCACGCTTTTCCGTTAATTGGCGAAGTAACGTCTCACCTTCTGCTTTTTTTCCTGCTTCAATTAGCGTGATAGCCTGCCAATATTGCCACTCTTCTTTATTTTTAACTTCTGCTGGCAAACGTTTTAACCATGAAGCGACACCGGTTTTATCACCAGCTCCCAACGCTAAACGAACACGACGCTCTTTCAATGACGATGAATTACTTTCTTGAATGGTCTCATCACGCCATTGGGCCTGTTCAGGGGTCACATCACCCATATATTGCCAAGCAATACTGTCTTTAAGTAACTGCTTTTCTGCCATATTCATTTTTTGTGCAGAACTTATGCTATTAAGTACTGTACGAGCCGCATCAGGAGATTGACGCGCATAACGGCTAAAGGCCGCGATGGTGGCTTGGCGAGTAAAATCCGTTGGCGTCATCGTTTTAGCGAATGTCACGACTGAAGCAGGGTCATTTTGTAATTTCACTAGCGCATCACCAATCGTTTTATAACTGGTTGGTAAGCGTTTTGCTAAATAACTAGCAATCGATGTATTGCCCTCTTTTATGGCTAAATTAATACGTTCAAGGGTCATCTCAGGGGTTAAATAACCCGCTTTTTCCCATTCGTTAAATAATTTATCACAAGCACTCGGCATTGAACGGCCATTTAACCAAGCTTTTTCTGCCCCTTGCCAAGCAACTTGTTTATTTCCCACAGCCCAATTAGCAAAATAAAAATTACATTGGGCTTCGGCAGGTTTTGGCGCCTCAGGGCTAAATTCAAGCAACGATTTCCACTCTTGGCGGCGAGCTAGTTCGTTGACAAAGCGTGTTTTGAGATTTTTAGCGACAGGCAAGGTTGGGTAGGTATTAATAAACTCCTGAACTTGTCGTGGCGAGATAATATCCAAGTCTTGAGTTAACTCACGATAAGCGAGATAAGGGTAAAGTGGATAATCATGCAAGGTCGGCAGCAAGCGCTCGACTTCATCCATTTTATTGGCATCCCATGCAACCTTAATTGCCTGATAACGCTCCCGTTGTGCCTGTAAGGAATCCGCCCATACTGCGCTGGAAACCAGCAACATTGTCACAGGTACTGCCGCTAACCAACCTTTCATATTCACTCGCTCCATCGCTAAACTAAAGTCAAAATACAGGAAAGACCTTAACCTATATATACCCCAAATAATTCGAGTTGCAGGCAAGCGACAAGCGACAAGCGAAGATAGACAGGGAGCATAGATAAACTATGCGACTCGGCTAGCTGAGCGTAGTCACTTATACCTCAACGAAAAGCGCTGCGACTTGAAGGATTATGGGTATATTAAACATATATCAATAATGTTAATGCTACCGAAAGTTTTTATTTAGTAACAGCAGAGAGTTCTTGAATTTTTCGACTTTACAGTCTTTTACGTACCATTCAGTCCATGAATGACTTACAACCTTCCCTCCGCGGAAATAAAGGTTTAATGGCGGGGCGTTTTTCCAAAGAAGCTTGCCAAAGTTCATACTGGGCTTGCATCTCAACCCACATTTCAGCACTGGTTCCGAGTGCCATTTCTAATCGTATCGCCATATCTGCCGAAATACCGCTATTACCGTTGAGAATACGCGAGAGAGTTGTACGTGTTACCTCCAATGCTTTTGCAGCTTCAGTGACTGAAATACCCTCTAAATATTCACGTAAAACGATACCCGGATGTACTGGATTATGCATTTTGCTCATTATGTTCACCTTACTTAATGATAATCTTGATAATCAACGAGAATGGCATCTTCACCCTCAAATTTAAATGTGAGTCGCCAGTTTCCATTCACTGATATTGCCCAATGATGCTGCAAATCTCCCCGTTTTAATTGATGGAGATTCCAACTTGGTGCAGACATATCTTGTGGTTTTTTAGCAACATTGAGCGCAGTCAGTTGTACCCGTAACTTTGTTATGTGCTTCGATTGAATACCAGACGTAATGCCCATTTTAAAAAAGTGTTCAATTCCTTTATGTTTAAAACTTTTTATCATGGCCAACTCCTTGTATAGCGTATAGACACACTATACACCCACAAATTGATAATAGAAAGTCATCAAGCTTGTATCACTGAGAGGGATGGATGATCTTCTGATGTTCAGGTATAGTTCTAGAAAATTATATAGCTGTTTATTAAATGCTTTTCAGCCTAAGCTTGTTAAAGCAAAAATAGACTAAAAAACTAAAATTCCCTTTACAAATCAAAAGGTAAATAAATTGGCTCAATACGTCTACAGTATGTATCGGGTTGGAAAAATTGTTCCACCGAAACGTCATATTTTAAAAAATATCTCTCTGAGCTTCTTTCCGGGGGCTAAGATCGGTGTTTTAGGTCTTAACGGTGCCGGTAAATCAACGTTACTGCGTATTATGGCGGGTATTGATACCGATATCGAAGGTGAAGCACGTCCACAACCGGGTCTGAAAATCGGCTATCTTCCGCAAGAACCGAAGCTAAACCTTGAGCACACCGTACGCGAAGCTGTTGAAGAAGCGGTTAGCGAAGTGAAAAATGCATTAACACGCTTAGACGAAGTTTATGCAGCTTACGCGGAAGAAGGGGCAGATTTCGATAAACTCGCGAAAGAGCAAGGCGAGTTAGAAGCCATTATCTCCGCACAAGATGGTCATAATTTAGACAACCAATTAGAGCGAGCGGCGGATGCACTGCGCCTGCCAGCTTGGGATGCTAAAATTGAAAACCTTTCTGGGGGTGAACGTCGTCGTGTCGCCATTTGCCGCTTACTACTCGAAAAACCCGATATGTTGCTGCTCGATGAGCCAACCAACCACTTGGATGCCGAGTCTGTTGCCTGGTTAGAGCGTTTCTTACACGACTACGAAGGTACTGTTGTGGCTATCACGCATGACCGTTACTTCTTAGATAACGTCGCGGGTTGGATCCTCGAACTTGACCGTGGTGAAGGTATTCCTTGGGAAGGTAACTACTCTTCTTGGCTTGAGCAAAAAGATGAACGTTTGGCGCAAGAAGCCTCCACAGAAGCCGCTCGTCGTAAATCTATCGAGAAAGAGCTTGAGTGGATCCGCCAAAATCCAAAAGGCCGTCAGGCTAAAGGTAAGGCGCGTTTGGCTCGCTTTGAAGAGCTCAATAGCGTTGAATATCAAAAACGTAATGAAACCAGCGAGCTATTTATTCCACCTGGGCCGCGTTTAGGGGATAAAGTTATCGAGGTTGAAAACCTAAGTAAATCTTATGGTGATCGCGTTCTGATTGATAACCTGAATTTCTCAATCCCGAAAGGGGCAATTGTGGGGATTATCGGTCCTAACGGTGCAGGTAAATCAACGCTGTTCCGTATGATTTCAGGCCAAGAGCAACCGGACTCCGGCTCAATCACGTTAGGTGATACCGTGAAAATTGCCTCTGTTGACCAGTTCCGAGATGCGATGGACGACAGCAAAACTGTCTGGGAAGAAATTTCCAACGGCCAAGACATCATGCGTATTGGTAACTTTGAAATTCCAAGTCGCGCTTATGTGGGTCGCTTTAACTTTAAAGGCGTTGACCAAGGTAAACGTGTTGGTGAGTTATCTGGTGGTGAACGTGGCCGTTTACACTTAGCCAAATTACTGCAAGTGGGCGGTAACGTCCTGTTACTCGATGAACCAACCAACGACCTCGACGTTGAAACTTTACGTGCGCTGGAAAATGCCCTGTTAGAGTTCCCGGGCTGTGCCATGGTTATTTCCCATGACCGTTGGTTCCTTGACCGTATTGCAACGCATATCATTGATTACCAAGACGAAGGTAATATTACGTTCTTCGAAGGTAACTTCTCTGAATATGAAGATTACAAAAAACGGACGTTAGGCGCGGAAGCGTTGCAGCCACATCGTATGAAGTATAAGCGTATGACCAAATAAATATTCTTCATTCTTCGGATTGCAGGGGTGTTGGCTTCATTTACTAACCCTAGTCACATACTGGTGTATGCTCCTAGGGCTTAGTTTCATTCGCCGCCTACCTGCAATTCGAATTATTTTGAATATTATTATTTGTAGCTTGATCTCAGATCTTATAAGAAATCGTTCTGACTTGCAGAGCAATATCATAGAAACAGCGGTATCATTAGATGCCGTTTTTATTGGATAACTTTATAAATCATCTAGCATCAATAGCTGCTGAACGAGGGTGACGCACTCCAAGAAGCGTGTGTCATAATCTGAAGATTCTACACGCACAAATTCAATATTGTTTTTCTTAAGCATTTCAATGAGTAAGCCTTGGAAAGCTTTCCGGTCTTTATCACTCCCCAAGCTTCTTAAACCATCAGCTACCCAAGGAGTGTTATTCTCTAAAACTATGACTAAATCGAATCGGTATTCGTCTATCAATGCCTGAACAAATGGGTGCTCTTTGCCTTCATAGCGCAAACAAAAAGCTTGAGTCGTGACAAAGTCGGTATCAATAAATGCGACTTTATTAGCATATTTTACTGCAAAATCAATATATTGAGCGTGTCCCAAGGCGATTTTGTCGTAGTCAGAATATTGCAATGCCATCTCATCACCACCTAAGTGACTAAACACATAGTCTCGGCCATATTCCCATGCACTGGATGTATTGAAAATATTGGCTAACTTATTGACTAACGTCGATTTACCACTTGACTCGCCACCAAGAATAGCGACTTTACGCACAAAAAAGGGTTTCACTTCAGTTGGAATATATTCCCAATAACGAAACGGCGCCTGACGAATTTGGTTACCGCTAATATTCATAAACGTGCGCTCAGGGTCAATCAAGATGGTTTCGATACCTAAGTATTTTTTATACCGCGGCACGTCATTCACTTCCCCTGAATAGATAAAACTTGGATTAATATTATGCTTTTTCAAAAAACCTTTCATTCCATCACTCCACACTTCCCAACCGTGTGGATATGGCTCTATACCATTTTCATCAAATGAGTGAATATGAATATTTTTTTGATATTTAAAAGTTTGTAATAACCAGCGTAAACGGTCGCTTACTGTGGGTTGTTGAGACATAGAACTGTTAACAAACAAGTCTTTATCACGGGGTTCATCATGGCAGAGAATGACGTGGAGCTCATCGACTTGGCTACATGCCCGTTGAATCAAATAAATATGCCCAGTATGTAATGGATAAAATTTGCCAAACACCACGCCAATCGTTTTTTGCTGAATAGGGTACTCAAGGCCTAGAAAACGATGCAATGCCGCGATTTTTTGTGCGCTGGGGCTTTTAATTTTGTCGTTAATCAACTGGCTGAGATAGCCTTTGGTCATATCTGTCGCATCCGCAACTTGCTGGAGCGTGTAACCCGCTCGTTTGATTGCGTTTTTAAGATAGTCAAATTCAGCCATGTATTTTCCTTTTACCCTAGATTAAAAGCTTATAGTTCATCCAAAATACTTAATGCGTCCGCTAACTTTTTCACGCCATACACTTTCATATCTGGCGGTGATTTCTTTGGCATATTCGCATGGGGCACAATAGCACGCTTAAAACCATGTTTTGCTGCTTCAGAGATACGTTCCTGACCACTTGGAACTGGACGAATTTCCCCTGCAAGCCCCACCTCACCAAAGACCACCAGATCTCTAGGTAATGGGCGGTCGCGAAAACTCGAAACCAAAGAAAGTAATAGTGCTAAATCCGCACTGGTTTCAGTTACTTTTACCCCACCCACGACGTTGACAAAAACGTCTTGATCTGACATTTGCAAGCCACCATGACGGTGTAATACTGCCAATAAAATGGCCAAACGATTTTGTTCAAGCCCGACCGCAACACGCCGTGGGTTAGACATCATCGAATGGTCTACTAGCGCTTGGATCTCCACCAGCAGCGGTCTTGTCCCTTCCCATACTACCATCACGGAGCTACCTGAGGTAATTTCGTCACCACGACTTAGGAAAATTGCAGAAGGATTACTGACCTCTTTAAGCCCTTGTTCTGTCATGGCAAATACGCCTAACTCATTGACTGCCCCAAAGCGGTTTTTATGGCTACGTAAGGTACGAAAGCGGTTATCCGCATCGCCATCTAGCATGATAGAACAGTCAATACAGTGTTCGAGGACTTTAGGTCCTGCTAATGAGCCATCTTTAGTGACGTGGCCAACCATAATAATGGCAACGCCACGGGTTTTCGCAAAACGGGTAAGGTAAGCCGCGGTTTCCCTGACTTGTGCCACACTGCCCGGAGAGGATTGAATATCTGCCATATGCATCACTTGGATGGAGTCAATCACCATCAGTTTGGGCTGTTCTTGCTCCGCTGTTAAACAAATTTGCTCAATACTGGTTTCTGACAGCATATTGAGTGAGTCAGTCGGTAGCCCTAAACGGTGCGCTCGCATCGCAACTTGTTGAAGTGACTCTTCCCCTGTCACATATAAGGTTTTCATTTCACGGGACAACAAACACATGGTTTGCAGCAATAAGGTACTCTTACCCGCTCCCGGGTTACCTCCAATTAGGATAGCACTGCCCGGTACGACTCCCCCGCCAAGTACGCGGTCAAACTCTTTAAACCCTGTAGTAAAACGAGGAAGTTCTTCAAGGCTAATTTCAGACAGCTTCTGAACCTTACTTACCCCAGCCGCATTACCTGCATACCCCGTTAAACGGTCAGTACGTGATGAAGAATTTGTGGAGGCCAGACGCACTTCCGTAATGGTGTTCCATGCATGACAAGCACTACACTGCCCTTGCCAACGCGGATAATCCGCCCCGCAATCATTACAGACAAATGCCCTTTTAACCCCTTTCGCCACAGCAAACTCCTCTTAAAATTATTCTGTATTACAACCGACGAACCACAGCACTCAAAATGATCTTAAAATTTTGAATACTAATTTGGCTTAATATTCAAAATGGATGGTGTTGTAGCAAGGCGGCAAGTAAAGCTAAGCCCTAGGAGCATACACAAGTATGTGACTAGGGTTAGCGAGCGCGGCCAACACAGCTACAGCGCAATCCATGACGAATATTAGCGTTCTTCGTGTTTGAGGCCCCCACTCAACACACACATCACCCCCATCAGATCTGCATGACGAATCGCAACCTTCGCCCTTGCATACACCTTTGGTTTCGCATGATACGCAATACCCAGCCCTGCTTTACGGATCATTTTCAGGTCATTTGCCCCGTCACCGATGGCAACAGTTTGCTCAATGGGAATTTCCAGTTTTTCAGCCAATTTAACCAAGGTTTGCGCTTTATATTTAGCATCTACAATTGGGCCTTTGACTTTGCCTGTTAACTTACCATTTTTGACTTCAAGTTGATTAGCAACCGCCGCCACAAGTTTCAATCGCTGTTGCAAGTTATTAGCAAAGAAAGTAAAACCACCGGATGCTATCGCAATGTGCCAATTCATCGCTTGTAACTTACGCACAAGGTTCGTTAAGCCCGGCATTAAAGGCAATGTTTCCATCACTTGGTCAAGAATAGCGACGTCGGCACCTTCAAGTAAGCTAACGCGTGCTCGTAAACTTTCCGTAAAATCGAGTTCCCCTAGCATGGCTCGCTCGGTCACTTCAGCAACCTGCTCCCCTACCCCTGCTAAGCGAGCAATTTCATCGATACATTCAATTTGAATCGCTGTCGAGTCCATATCCATCAGTAATAGGCCCGGTGAACGCAAACGTGGAATTTGCCCTAATGGCACGACATCTAATAAACATTCGTCAGCGAGTTTTTTAATTCGAGGTGTAATACTCCCAGCGATTCTGACCACTTGGTAGTCATCAATACGCCACGAAGAGACAATTACGATAGCGATCCCTAATCGCTGTTGGAAATTACTGATACGCGCTTTATCTAAGCCGCGGCCATATAATAACCACCCACTGTCCCCAGCACGATAATCCAATGGCATCACTTCTTCACCACTTAATGACAATGGCAACCCTGGCCATTTTTGGATTTCGTCGGGTAGATAACAATAGGTCAAGCTCGTTGACATGAAAATTAGCTCCTGTAATCGATATACTCGTCATACTTCAAGTTGTCTGGTTGTTGACTACGCTCAGCTAGCCGAATCACATACTTATGTATGCTCATCGGACTATCTTCGTTTGTCGCCTACATACAACTCGAATTATTTAGAGTGTAACTTTTTTATAATGATAAGTTGCGAGCAGCCGAACGAAGCCACTATACTAAATTTTAAGGCTTTGTGACCTTATGTATTTACTGTTAAAACTGAAGATAACCCCATATTCGCTAAAGTATAACGGCATCTTTATACTCAAAATAAGTCGAGAGCACCAATAAAGCAATGAAACTTACCTTTAGGCTCCACAAAACAGTCATTATCGTTATCTGCGTTGCGTTGGTAACTTTACTTATGCATGGTATTTCTTATTTAGGAAATAGCCAAAACCAAGGCAGAATTGAGCAATTTAAACAATTGACTTATGTTCTTGCTGAGCAAGTTGCTTTCAGCTTATCTGATTATATTGTTCCCGGCAGTAAAGATTTTAATTTAGAGCGAATTAATGCCAATTTAAATAACGTGGTGAAAGATAGGTATATTTTAGATGCCAGTATCTATACTGCCAGTGGCACACTGGTCACTCAAGTCGGTGAGCCGACAACGGTAAAAGAACGGCTGGCCATCGATGACAACTCCTCACTACAAAATTTTCAATACCAGCTTGTCGTTCCCATCCAAGGCACAAAAGAGCCGAAAGGCTATTTGCGTTTAACCATTGATACGGAGCTCCTTGCCGCTGAAATTCAACAAGCGGATAACAGCACCAATGTATTACGAATTTTTATTCTACTTGCCTTATGTATTGGCTTCGTTTTAGCAAATACATTACTGCGTTTAAAGAAAAAGAAAGGCCACAAGCAAGCCCCTCCGCTCGTCGTTAATACAGAGGAAAATCAAGATGATAATGGAGATGACGACAGTAATGAAGATGGCAAGCAAGAGAGCAAAGGAACGCCAGCCGCTAAGCCAGCGCGTTTAAAACGAAAAAAAGAACCTCGTCCTTATCGCCCTAAGCGACCGACCCCAAAAAACAGACCAAATTCACCTGATAAATAGCCCTAAAAAGGGCTATTGAGTTGAATTTAAATAGACGTTGTATCGAATACGATTGGCGCAATAAACTCGACCCGGCCATCGACTAGCAATGTCTCTGGCGGGGTAGGAAAAGGCGCAGCACGTGAAATTGTCGCCAACGCTTCTTTATCCAGTATTTTCGTACCGGATGAATTCAATAAACTGGCGGCAATCACTTCACCCCGACTATCCAAAACCACTTTTATATGAGAGACCCCAGTTGAGCGGTAACGCAACGCTGCACGTGGATAGCGTTTGGTCTTAGCTATCCGCTGATGAACCTCACTTTGCCAACCTTGGTGCCCACTCACTGCCGCAGACGCATTACTGGAGAAATTCGCACTGCTACTGGATTCACTCCCTGATGCAGGGGCGGAAGTCACCATCGACTCCTGCGTAGTTACAGGGGCTTCGTCGATCACTTTTTTCTCTTGTGGAATTGTCTTTTTTGGTGGTCGTTTTTTCTCACTGACTTTCGTCAATGTGCCATTATCTACGATCGCAGTTTCAGGTAATTTATCCACCTTTTCAACCACTTCAGGTAATGATTCCTCACGCGTCGTCATGTGTTGTTTAGGGGCATGATTGATTTCAGGCTCAGCCTGCTGTTCAAGCTGATAAACACCCAGCTGCAACGAGATTGCTGGTGGTAATACCCCGGTCTTAGGAATTGAAGAGGTAAACCATCCAATAAAAATGATTGCCAGTGTTCCATGGAAAAGACAACTTAAAACCAAACCGCCTAGTGGACGGAAAATCGGGCGCTCTAACTGGCCCGTCATACTGCTCATATTCTGCCTCACGACTTTATTTTTTGCAGATTATAGGCATAATACAAACAAAAATGATATTCATTATTATTAGTAAAAACACAATTATTAAAATAAATTATTGATTTAAATAATAAAGTAATCTGAGCAGATTATTAATCAGCACAACTGTGCTCTTTTATGACATTAACACCAGTAAAATGACTATTGATAAATCTCTTGCCCGTAAAATTAGCGGTGCGTATCAGTCAACATATAGCCAACTTGTGCGCTTTTTCCGCAATCGGCTAGATAACAGCAACGATGCTGATGATTTATCACAGGATGTGTTTACACTATGGCTAAACCGTAAAGAACAAACGCCTGTAAAAGAGAGCCGCGCTTATCTGTTTAAAATTGCGAATCATGTTTTGATTGACCATTGGCGACGTAACCAGCGCCAAACTAAATCAGAAACATCCATTGATGATGTTACTCATGAACCGCATTTTGAACAAAGCCAAGTTGATCCCAGTGAAATCTTGGAACATCAGCAACGCATCCAACGGCTAAGCGAAGCGCTTGAAACGTTACCACCCCGTCGACGAGAAGCATTTTTGCTGTATCGTTTTGATGGCTTATCTCAAAGCGAGATTGCTGAGCGAATGGAAATTTCAATCAGTATGGTGGAAAAACATATTGCGGCGGCGCTTGTTCACTGTAAAAAACACCTTGATAATCAGGGCAATAATTCGTAATGACACACGACTCTTTGCAAACATCAGATGATGAAAGCCGCATTGATGAAGAAGCCGCGCTGTGGTTTACCCGCATGCACAGCCAACGTATCAGCGCCCTTGAAACAGAGCAATTCAAACAATGGATTGCTGCATCACCTGAACATGCAAAAGCGTATGATGCCATTGCTGGACTATGGCGCGATTTTGATCACATGCCGCGCCCTGCTAGCACAATACTTCCCAAGGAAAAACGCCCTTTTTTTCGCTTATGGCGCCCTTTGGGCAATACCTTAGCAGCATTTTTTATTGCGGCTATTTTGTTTTTGCCATACAGCCACTTACCTTCGATGTTGCTCAATAATATGACCTTAGTGGCAACGGATACGCCTAAAGAAGTTACTTTACCTGATGGTTCCCAGCTGTTTCTTAACCGCAATACCCGGATTCATGTTGCCTATGAAACTCCAGTACGTAACCTGTATCTGGAACAGGGAAATGTTTATTTTAAAGTCAAATCCAACCCCTATCGGCCTTTTATAATTCAAGCTGATAACCGGCGTATTCAAGTGGTGGGAACAGAATTTGAAGTGAACAAAGTCGCTCAGCAAGTTGCCGTTAATGTCAGCCAAGGCATTGTCAGTTTTGAAGATGCAGCAAGCAAACAACCCGTTTTCCTACTTGCTGGTGACAGTGCAGTCAGTCAATCGCCGAACAGCCCAATCGCTCGCCAACACATCAACCCGCTAGATGTGGCTCGTTGGCGTTTTGGTGAATTAATTTTTGTCGATAAACCACTTTCAGAAGTCCTCGATGAACTTAAAAACTATTCATCGATAAATATCGAGCTTTCTCCCGCTCAATTAGCGAAGAGTAAAATCTCAGGTCGCATCAATACCCATCAGCCAGAACAGTTTTTTCAAGCCCTTCCTTCATTACTTCCGGTACAAGTCGTCTATCGAGATAAAAATAACGTATTGATTATTCAAAATAAAAAAAATAAATAAAAAATATTTTCATTTGCAGGTGAGGATAATTCTCATTTCACCCTCTTCTTAACTAGTCATCATTTTGCTGACCTATTTTCGCACACTTTTTGTGCAGCTTAAGAATAAGGGATAACCATGTCTATTCAGTTTACTCAAAGCCGATTAAGGCCGCTCGCCCTTGCTATTGCGGTGAGTAGCGCCATTGTTTGTCAGTCTGCATCAGCACAAGAACTCGCATTTTCACTACCAGAACAATCACTGGCGACCTCAGTGGCTGAAATTAGCCGCCAAGGCCAAATTCAATTGATTTATGATAAAGGTCAGTTAAATGGCTTACGAGCACCTGCCTTGTCTGGTAACTACTCCGCTCAAACCGCATTACAAAAAATACTCATCGGTAGCGGCTTAGAGTTAGTCAATGAAAATGGTGTTTTCGTTATTCGTCAGCAAAATTTAAGCCAAGGCACATTGGTATTACCGGAAACTCAAGTCTCTGGCGTTGTTCAGAATCACCCCGCAACAGATATTATGTCAGCACCGCAATATGTGACGTCTGAAGAGATTAGCCAGAAAAATACCGGTGATGGCAATATTACGGATTTGATGAAAACTAACCCTGCTGTCCAGTTTGCCAATAATGACAGTAACTCGATGAACCAAGGGGAAATCAAGCCTTCCCGCATCTCAATCCACGGTTCAAGCAGCTACCAAAACGCCTATCGCCTTGATGGAGTGAGCTTTAACAACGATTTTGACCCCGCAGACAGTGGTCTCGGTGAAACAGCTACCCGTCTGAGCAGTAGCGACCAAGGGATCTACATAGACAGCCGTCTGATCGACAGCATGACAGTGTATGACAATAATATTCCTGTCGAATTTGGTGGATTTACAGGGGGCACCGTTGAGGTGAACAGCCGCCGCTGGCAAGGGGAAAATAGTGCTCACGCCTATTACCGCTTAACCCGCTCTGGTTGGAATAATTTGTTTCACGATTCATCGCAAGGGATTGATACGACTAAGAATGATACGGCAAATCCTGCTCGTTTCCAAAACCGCTATGATAAAAATGACTTTGGTGGCTGGTTTGAATTAGGAGTGAGTGAAAATTCAGGATTAGTTTTCTCCGCTTCACGTCGTAGTTCGACTATTCCGATGACAGTCACGGGGGGTGAAGCCTTTGTGCTGGAAAATAACCAAGTCGAGCCTATTTTTTCTGATTCAGGTAAAAAAAATCAGCGTCGTACTTCAGATAATTACTTTTTAAAGTATTCACTGGATTTATCCGATAAAAGTTCATTAGATTTATCTGCTAATTACGCCTCTTACGATAGCCGCTTATTTTCTTCGTCTGTCAGCAATTCTGGCTATGATTCAACCCATGATGGATTAGGTTTTACCGCTGTATTTAAACATCAGTTGGATTTAGGCCAATTTGAAATCACTGCTAATACACAAGACTTAAAAGATAACCGTAATAACGACCAGAAATACTCCCTAACGATCAGGGCATTCGACGACAATTGGAATATGATTGAACGCAATAGCGGAGGTCTTGGCGACTTAGAGTCTAAGCAAAAAACTCACGGACTAAAAACCGTGATGCGTTTTAATTCCCAAGAGGATGCGCTTGGATTAACACACCAACCAACACTCGGAGCTGAGGTAAATTACACCAAAGGCACCTATATTCGTGATCAAGACTATTTCCGTTACACCTACACTGGCAATATCATTGATGATGATTTATACGATGGTTACTTAAGTAATGTTACTCGGTTTAAAAAAGGCTCGTACTCTGCGGATTATACCAATTACGCCATCTTCCTTGATGACAGTATTCAATATGGCAAATTGAGTCTGCGCCCTGGAGTGCGTTTGGATCGCGATGATTTTGTCAATCGTACCAATATCGCCCCACGTTTAAGCGGAACCTACGATGTCTTTGGTGATGGCGCAACCCAATTAATAGCGGGAGCTAACCGTTATTATGGCCGCTCAATGCTCACTTATGCATTATACGGTGCACAAAATGACGGTATGCAAAATTGCATGGGCTGGGACAAAAATTTCGCGTGTTCACTTAACCCTGACAATAACAATTGGGATAATCAAAAAGACTATGAAGGGTTAGATTCACTCAAAACCCCCTATAACGATGAGCTGACTTTAGCGCTACAACAAGAAGTTCTTTCTACCACATGGCGTTTACAATATGTGCACCGTGAAGGCTACGACGAAGTCAGAAATCGCACTAAGTACGATAACCCTCGTGACCCAAGTACTCGTAGTATTCGCACCTTTGATAACGGTGGGCGCAGCTCCCACGATACCGTTACATTATCGGTGAAAAATAGTCAACCGTGGGAATGGGCAGAAGCTTCTCATGTCATGAATGCCTCATTCACTTGGCAACAAAGTGAAAGTAATACGCCAAAAGACTCAGGCTACAGCGCTTACGATCCTGCCAATAAAGTGAATCTTAACAAAGTCTGGTATGACGGTAAGGTCATCGATGCGTCAAAACTGCCTTCAACCAGTTTTAACTCACCAATAAAATTCAATTTTGAGCTGACCAGTGTCTGGGACGAATATGACCTCACTTTATATAACCGATTGCAATGGTGGGGTGCACGTAGTCAAGCCGTCCGTTATGACAACTCTTACTATAGCGACCCTGAAGTTGGTCAATTACGTAAGTACACCAAACAAAACTTCGCCAGCAAATATACGTGGGATACCCGCTTAGGTTGGAAGCCTGAATTCGCTCATGGATTTGGTTTCTCGGTTGAAGTGAATAATATCTTGAATAATAAAAATATTGCTGACCGCTTCGTATTTGAAGATCGCGTATTGAAATCTTACGATCCGGGCCGTCAGTTCTGGTTACAAGTCAATTACGACCTGTAATTCCCAGCAATGTGAGCAATAAAACTCGTTAAACAATTAAAACAACAAATGAACAAAACGTCATGAAGACACTGAAACAATTTTTCTATTTAGTAAAACCTTTTTGGGGGCAGCGTGCTGCCCTTTTGTGCTGGATACTGCTGTTTGCCTCACTCGGGCTCACACTGTCATCTGTGTGGTTCAACGTCAAAATGAACATGTGGAACGGCGACTTTTATAACGCCCTACAAAAACTCGACGGCCAAGCCCTATATGGACTGTTGCAGTACTTTGTGATCTTAGTTAGTGGGCTGATTTTTGTCGTTGTGATGGGTAATTACCTAAAACAAATGCTGATTATCCGCTGGCGCAAAGGCATGACTGAGCAAGTACTTAGCCGTTGGTTATCCCCCAACAGTAAACATTACCTGTTAAGGCTGACATCACAAGAACCGGATAACCCAGACCAACGTATCGCTGAAGATATCCGTTTACTGATTGAATCAACATTAAATTTAGTGGTGACATTCCTTCACTCAATGCTAACGCTGATTTCATTTGCCGCCATTCTTTGGACATTGTCTGGCAGCCTGTCGTTTAATTTTGCCGATAGCGACTGGACCATCCCCGGTTATATGTTCTGGGCTTGTATCATCTACACCCTCATTGGTATTGCGCTTACCCAATGGATAGGTTTTCCGCTACGTCGCTTGCATATGGATAAACAGCGCCGCGAAGCGGATTACCGTAGCTCGCTAATTAATTGCCGCCAACACGGTGATGCCATCGCAGGGCAACGCGGTGAAACTCAAGATAGAAAAGAACTGATGGGGCGCTTTGGTGAAATTATCAGCAACTGGAACCGCCTTATTCGCTGTGAAAGAAATTTATCTTTTTATACAGTGGGTTACCAACAAGTTACCGCTTTAGCGCCTGTATTACTCGCACTGCCTAAATTCCTTGCGGGTGAAATCATGTTAGGTGGCTTAATGCAATTGCGCCAAGCCTTTACCAGTGTTGCGACTTCACTCGGTTGGTTTATTTTTGCCTATAAAGAAATCGCCGCATGGCAAGCCACGGTCTCCCGTTTATACAACTTTGTGGTTTTATTGGAAAACGATAACAAAGCGGTGGTTACTATCGACGAAAAATCGCCACCTCTGGTGGCTAAGTTATCCATTTCTACCGCAGACAACCGCTGTTTAATTAATTCCGTGAATATCACCGCCAAACAAGGTGAATTAACCTTGATTAGTGGCCGTTCTGGCATTGGAAAATCCACCTTATTACGTACGCTAAGTGGGCATTGGCCTTTCTTCAACGGTACTATTAGCCGAACAGAAAAAGTTATGTGGATCCCACAGCGTCTCTATTTACCAATTAGTCGGCTTGATAGCTTATTAGCTTATCCCAAAGCGGCATCCCAATTTAGCCAGCAAGATTTTCAATATGCATTGATGTTAGTCGGTTTGGAAAAACTGCATCATCAATTAGCACTCGAAACCGATTGGAACAACCGCCTATCTGGTGGAGAACAGCAGCGCATTATGTTTGCGCGTTTATTGCTCAACCGACCAAAACTGCTTTTATTGGATGAAACCACCTCCGCCCTTGATGAAAACAGCGCATTAGAACTCCTCGCTCTATTGAAAGCTGAGTTACATGACAGCGCCATTGTTTTGGTTAGCCATCAAAGCTTCGTTGCTCAATTTGCGGAACAACAAATATTGCTCGTTGAACCTGCGAGTGAAAAATCCTTAAATACAGGAACGCCTGAATATGCTTCATAAAATTACCTTCGCCACATTAATAAGCATTCTGCTCGGTGGCTGCGTAGGCAGTACATCGGTGAGCCAAAATTCAACCTCATTGTTACCTGTGCGCGGTGACCTTCAACACTACCAACTCGACAATGGGCTGCAAGTTTACCTTCTGCAACGTAATCAACCTGGAGTTGAACTGCGTTTATTGGTCAGTAGCGGCTCATTACAAGAAAATGAACAGCAGCTTGGCCTCGCACACTTTACTGAACATATGGCGTTTAAAGGCACCAAACATTTTCCGGGAACCACGGGGTTCAAACAACTGGAACACCAAGGACTTAAACTCGGTAGCCATGTGAATGCGATCACCAGTTTAAATTCCACACTATATAAATTGTCACTCCCCGAAGCCACGACCGCACAAGTCGCCACAGGCTTACAAGTGATGGCCGATTGGGCATCAAATATGACCTTTGACCAAGAAGCCTTCGAAAAAGAGCGCCCTGTGATTGTCGAAGAGTGGCGCCTACGCCAAGGGATGGGCTATCGCATCAATGACAGCTTAGAAAAATTACGTTACCACGGTAGCCGTTACGTCGATCGCAACCCAATTGGCTCATTAGATGTGGTACGCAATGCTCCGATTGAGCAAGCGAAAGACTATTATCAAACATGGTATCAGCCTCAGCGAATGTCACTATTAATTATTGGTGATTTCAATAGCTCATCAGTACGCAATCAGGTTAATAATTTATTTGCGCTCCCTAAACCTGAAAAAGTGGCAAAAGATGACCCTCAGTGGAAGCAATTTACTAGCACAACCAATATGTTAGTCCAAGGTGTGTTTGATAAAGAGCAAGGGGCGCGTTATGTGCAATTTGCTTTACAAAAGGATGTTAGCGCACCGCTAAATACCCGTTTAGGGCAGTCGGAAGATTTACTGGATAACCTCTGGTTAGCTATTTTAAACCAACGTTTCTCCGTTATGGTGGATAACGGCATTTTGCCGTCGATTAGCATCAATGAACAAGGGGCAATGTTAGATAACCAGCGCTTACAACAGTTGATGATCATCCACCCGAAAGGTAATGATTACCAAGGTGCAACTGAGATTTTATTTACAGAGTTACAACGCCTTGCTACTGAGCCGGTTACCCAAGAAGAACTTGATTCTGCAAAGCAAGCCATGCTGAAAAAATTTAGCCTGCAAGCCGCTTCAGAGCAACGTTATAGTAATGAATATTTAGCAGGGCAACTGACGACGGCGCTTGAATATGACATGCCAATGTGGAATAAGCGCCAACAGTTAGATAACAGCTACCAGTTAATGAAATCCGTTAAGCCGCAAGACTTACAACAGCATGTTGCTAAGTTCCTACAAACTGCTTCCCCGCGTTTAGCATTAATTGGACCTGATACTGATGCCTCTGCGATTGATAAATCAGTATTTAATCAGCAATGGCTTAAAATACGCCAAAGCACGCCGGGGCCATTTACGCTGCGCTCCAAAGCCATTCAACTGCAATTACCCCAATCCATAAAAGGCAGTATTGTTGAGCAATCTAAGCTCCCCGTTGAAAAAGCGGAACATTGGACTTTGAGCAATGGCATTCAGGTAATTGTTAAAACAGACAAAAACCTGAAAGATGATATTCAATTTAACTTGCAATTACCGGGTGGCCGTTCGTTAGAAACACAACAAACGGCAGGTTTAACGGATTGGGCGTTGAAACTTCCTGAAAGCAGCGGTTATGGAAATTACAGTGCGCGTGATCTGGCTCTGCTGGCAAAACAAAACCAAATTAGCGTTCGCCCATACAGTGAATTGCTGACACATGGTTTTCGCGGAAAAGCCCCTGTCGATAACCTCGAAACGGCGCTACAGTTACTCAATTTAAAACTCACCGCTCCGCAATTTAGTGGTGAAAAATTAGAGCAACAAAAACAATCCTTTGCTTTAAACTTATCCAAAACTCCCGTAGAACGCACTTTCCTTGATAATATCAATAAAGAAAGCTATACCCACGGTGAATTTTTAGTGATTAACCCACAGGGCAGCTGGCAACAATTTACTGGCCAGCAGCTACAACAAGCCAACCGCCAATTACTCACGTCAACTGCAGATATGACACTGGTCATTACAGGTGCAATGAATAGCCGTGATCTAAAACCTCTGTTAGAGCAATGGGTTGCCTCACTGCCACACAGTAACCAAAAACTGGTATCTCGCGACCAAGGGATCATGCCAAAAATGACCAGTTTTAATAAAACCTATCCTATCAGCAGCAGTGATAAAAGCATGGTGAGCATTCAATTCGCCTCACCCGCCGTGTGGAACCAACAAGACAGCTTAGCGATTCAATTAATTGATACTATTGTGAGCCAACGCTTACGCGGTGAACTACGTGAAAAAGCCAGCGGGATCTATGCATTAGGTTTCTCACAGATGTTAGCGAAAAAACCGCAACCTTATTACCTCGCTCGCTTGAATTTCACCACCTCACCTGAGCGTGCTGAAGAAATGACGCAAATTGCCCAAAAGACGATTGGTCAAATTCGTCAAACGGGTATAAGTGAAAAAGAATTAACCGAAGCAAAAAATATTTGGCTCACTGAAAATTCACAAGTCACTGATAGCTCGAGCTATTGGACTGAGGCTCTAGCGCAGATTGCCAGCGATGATGGGCAATATCAGCGTTTAAACCAAGAACAAGATATTATTCGCCAACTCACGGTTGAGGATATTAACCGTTTAGCACATCAATATTTAGGGCAGAATTCAAAAGTGTTTATGATGACGCCTTGATATGAGTAAAAATTAGCCCGTAAATACAACGGGCTAATTTGTCTATTTTCACATAAATAAAATTAACAATTAATTTTTGGAAAATAGCCTTCGTATATTATTAATCATTCGACTGAATACATGTGAAATTATTTTTTTTAAACTCACTTTCTTCATTAACTCTTCTGTATCTCTATTTTTTTCAGGTTCCAATAACTCTATCTTACTTGCAACACTGAACTTTTCATTTCCCTTCAATTCGTTCACTCTATCCATTGAATAAACGTTTATGAAATCATTAACCTTATCAGCAATGTTTTTATGAGTATAATGTGATACTTTTTGTATTAAATCGTATGAAGACTTAAAAACATCTTCAATTGAATCTTTTTTCAAAAAATCTATAATTGCCATTTTAAATTCATTTAATTTACGTGGTGTAATATCCTGTAATTCAAACACGGATTTTATGGCATACAAAATTCGACTCATCGGACTGTTATTCTTTCTAATATATAACTCATGCTCATCCAAATATTTATCAATAATATTATTAATTTTTTCACAAACCAATTTATTATCGTATTTTTTTAGTATGTTCTGTGCATTGAACATTTCTCTTTCAAAGAATTCAGGGGTTTTACTTGACTTTAACTCATTAAATTTCGCCTTAATTTTAGACTCAATCAAGTTTAATGACCTTCTCGAGATTCCATTAAAAGGCACTTTAATTTTAATCGCTTCCTCTATCGTATGACTAGCAAGAATCTTTTGAAATTTAGGTTCTTTTTCACTTGATTCAGTCTGACTTAATTTATTTTTTCTTATTGAAAATCCATTGACCATACTATTTATTTTATCAGTAACTACCACAATATTCAGTTTATCAACCCGCCCTTTACAGTGCTCCATCTTTTCTATAGATTCATTATTTATAGAATTACTTTCTATTGGCACATTTTTTTTTAGTTTCTGATTATATGAATCGCTATTGTATGCATTGGAAGCAAGCCCTTGCTCCAAAGTACCTACTTTTTTGTTTTGTCACTTACCTCATTCTGTATCATTGTTTCTTCTGATATTACTGCTATATTTCCTTTACTCTCTAGGAACTTTTCTTTATCAGGTCGAGAAGTTTCAGCATTCTGCTGAACTAACTGAGTATTTGAACCTACAGGATATTGATCTTTAGTTTCGATATGCGGAGCTAAAACTTTGTTTATCATTTCATAAACAGTTTTACTTCTACAGCTTAATGCTAAAACTTGAGCTTCAAGCAATGTTGATTTAAACTCTTCATTCGACATTATTTTTTTTGCATTTTTTACTATTTCATCAATCTTTTTAATTGACTTCTCATCAATAGATTTATTTTTCACTTTGAGTGAAATAGCTTCGCATAATGAATGTTTTTTGGTATTAATAGCGTTTAATTTTTTAATTAAACTCGAGTAATCCTTATTATCATTCGGTCTTAACGTTTTTGCCTGTTTAATAATAATACCTCGGATGCCATCGCAAAAATCTTGAGAATTAAAACCATGAAGAGATTTATTTATATTACCTATTATTTTATAATATTTTTTAGCATCAACCTGAACACTAACTTTCGAAATATTACTATGGAAACAATCCTTCAACAATACATCAGTACTATCTATCAATTGATAACTAGAACAATAATCAATTATTTTATTAGTTAAATCAATTCCACTTCGGGAATAATCAATTTTCCCATAACAGGATTTTTCAGCACCCATGACTTCCCCTTAATTTACAATCATTAACAAAACCATTTTATCTCAATAAATTATGAACCTCATCTGCGATAGGATAATCACTACTTAAATCATTTTTATTTATATTGAACAAATCAAAAAATGCCAATTATAAACATTGAAAGTTAAACTCTAAATACGCATTCAGACATAATCCTAAATTAATTTAAACTAAATTACTCATAATAGTATAAGCTTCTATTTATTTTTTATATCAAATAGCGATTGCAAAATAGTTATTTTATTTCATCATTTTCATATGATAACTCTTATATCTCATTGACATAAAATGAATTTAATGTGATTAATATTCTTGTAAAAACAACGATAATGAGAAAAGTAATGAACAACATGACCATCCGCAGAGCAACGCTGGACGATGTCCCGGCAGTTACCCAAATGCACGCTGCCTATTCGGCGTATGCCAATACGTTACAGCTGCCATACCCAGCAGAAAGCACATGGGAAGCTCGCCTAAGTGCAAATGATCCGCTGGTAACGCAATTTGTCGCAGAGCTTAACCAAGAGATTGTTGGCTTACTGGTTATTCATCAACCTAGCCAAGTGCGCCGTCGCCATGTCGCTACTTTCGGAATTACCGTTAGTGAAGCCCACCAAGGCAAAGGCATTGGCTCACAACTGATGCAAGTGATGGTGGATTACTGTGACAACTGGCTGAATGTCCATCGCATAGAGCTAGAAGTATTCGCAGCAAATGGCAGTGGCATTGGGCTGTATGAAAAGTTTGGCTTCGAGCTAGAAGGCCGCATGAAAGATTATGCATTTCGTGATGGGCAATATGTTGATGCCGTGATGATGAGCCGGATAAAAAGTTAGTCTTAAAACGCCCAGCGCAGTTGCCAGCATAGTGGTGCTACCCTAAAGTAATACCCATCTTATCCACTTAATTTAAGGTAGCCCATGAAAACGCAAAATCATTTCACTGAGATGCAAAATAAGGCAAACCTACAACAAGATTTTCCCCTTACTATCAAACAAAGCTCTGATGCCAAATGGAAAGAAAAAAATAGAACAAACATTGATAGCTTTAACGAATTTGAACAACAAGCAGGGCTATTTACTGATGATAATGAGTATGGGGTGATTTAATGCCTCAATATGCTGTTTATCGTAATAAATCAATCAGGTCGAAAGACCAATATCCTTATCTTATTGATATCCAAAATGACCTACTGAGTGACTATCACTCACGTGTTATCATGCCTATATCGCCATTATTGCATAACAATTCACAAGTTAAGGCTCTAACCCCTGTGGTTTATATTAATGGTATTCACCATGTAATTATCACTAAATCCATAACCACTATTTCCATTAATAAACTTAAACCACGTGACCTCGTCTGTATCATCCCAAATGTTCATGCAAAAATTATTTCGGCTGTTGACATGATCATTTCGGGGATTTAGAACTTTTATTTCACAAAAAATGCCACGCTATACGTGGCATTTAAAAAATCATATCTGTATTGAGTTAACGACTATTTGTCACCTAGCAACACTGAATCCAATGCAATCTCAATCATTTCATTGAACGTGGTTTGACGTTCTTCTGACGTTGTTTGTTCGCCAGTTTTAATATGGTCAGAAACAGTACAAATCGTTAACGCACGTGCGCCAAACTCAGCAGCAACACCATAAATACCCGCAGCTTCCATTTCAACACCCAAAATGCCGTATTTTTCCATCACTTTAAACATATCAGGATCTGGTGAGTAGAATAGGTCTGCTGAGAACAGGTTACCCACACGTACATTCACGTTTCTTGCTTTTGCCGCTTCAACTGCATTATGGACTAAGTCATAGTCTGCAATCGCTGAGAAATCATTTTCTTTAAAACGTTGACGGTTAACACGAGAATCAGTACAAGCACCCATACCAATTACAACATCACGCAATTTTACGTCATCCATTACTGCGCCACATGAACCAACACGAATAATCACTTTTACACCGAAATCAGTGATCAGTTCTTTCGCGTAAATGGAGCATGAAGGGATCCCCATACCGTGGCCCATTACCGAAATTTTACGGCCTTTATAAGTCCCTGTAAAACCTAACATGCCACGCACATTATTGACTTGGCGAACATCCTGAAGGAAAGTTTCAGCGATGTATTTTGCACGTAATGGGTCGCCTGGCATCAGAACGACATCAGCGAAATCACCCATTTCTGCATTAATATGTGGAGTTGCCATGATTATTTCCCTTTAAACGATTAAATATTTTCAAATGAATAAGGTGGCTTCCCACCTTATTATTAATAATCTGTATCTTACTGGCCTAAGCAATTTGAATCGCAGCCAACGAACTACTGTTAGCCGATTACCCTTCAATAGCTTGCCCATTACCTTTAATTCCCCGCCATTACCCTAAATAATTTGAGTTGTAGCTAGGCGGCAAAGAAAATCATCCCTATGAGCATACATCAGTATGTGATTAGGGTGGTTTTATGCAGCCAACACCGCTACAGCTCAAAGTATGACGGGTAATGGGTGTTAGAGCATTGGTTTACCGTAATCCATCGGCGACAAATCAAAGTATTTCGCGACAGTCTGGCCAATATCTGCGAAAGTTTCGCGATGACCTAATGAACCTGGTTTCACTTTTGGACCATAAATCAACACTGGGATGTGCTCACGGGTATGGTCTGTACCTGGCCAAGTTGGGTCACAACCGTGGTCAGCGGTTAAGATCAGAATGTCATCTTCTTTAACCAACTTCATCAGCTCTGGTAAACGACGGTCAAATAACTCTAATGCTGCTGCATAACCTGCCACATCACGGCGGTGGCCGTATGCAGAGTCAAAGTCCACAAAGTTAGTGAAAACGATGGTGTTGTCGCCCGCTAGTTTCATTTCTTCTACCGTTGCATCGAATAGCGCATCGATACCAGTGGCTTTAATTTTCTTGGTGATACCGACATGAGCGTAAATATCCGCAATTTTACCGATAGAAACAACTTCACCTTGTTTTTCATCAACTAATTTTTTCAATACGGTTGGTGCTGGTGGCTCTACCGCTAAGTCATGACGGTTACCTGTACGTGTGAAGTTACCCGCTTTGTCGCCAACAAATGGACGCGCGATAACACGGCCAATGTTATAACCGCCTTTGGTTAACTCTTCACGCGCTATCTCACACAGCTCATACAGTTTGTCTAAGCCATAAGTTTCTTCGTGACAAGCGATTTGGAATACGGAGTCAGCTGAGGTATAGAAAATCGGTTTCCCGGTTTTCATATGCTCTTCACCCAGTTGATCCAAAATAACCGTACCTGATGAGTGGCAGTTACCTAAGTAACCCGGTAAATTCGCTTTCTCAACTAACGTATCCAGTAACTCTTGAGGGAAACTATTTTCTTCATCAGAAAAATATCCCCAATCGAATAACACAGGAACACCTGCGATTTCCCAGTGGCCTGATGGCGTATCTTTGCCTGAAGAAATTTCGCTCGCATAACCATACGCACCAATAATTTCTGCATTAGGGTCAAGACCTGCAGGGAATGAACCGCTTGATTCTTCTCCTGCTTTACCTAAACCTAATTTTGTTAAATTAGGTAAATGCAGAGGCCCTTTACGACCAATATCCGCTTCGCCACGGGCGCAAGCATCTGCGATGTGACCCAATGTATTGGAACCTTCATCACCAAATTTATGTGCATCATGTGCTGCACCGATCCCAAAGGAATCCAAAACCATAATAAATGTGCGTTTCATATTTTTCTCCTGCGGTATTTTTAAAACGATATACCACTAAAATCTATTTGTATTACTCGCTGATTTGGCGATAAACCATTGGTGTTGTTTCAGGAGATTTGTCTCCAATCACCATCGCTTCACGCACTTCTTTCGCCGCTTCTTCCCACGCTTTTTCACTATTTGCATGGATAATTGCCAGTGGCGTTTGGGTATCCACTTTGGCGCCTAACGCAGCGATATCACTCAAACCAACGCTATAATCAATTGGGTCTGTCGCTTTACGGCGACCACCGCCTAACGTCACTACGGACATTCCCAGCGCACGTGTATCCATTTGCGTGATAATGCCATCTTTTGGTGCATAAACGGCTTTGCTCAGTACCGCAGTCGGCAGGTATTTGTTGTAATTTTCAACAAAATCAGCAGGCCCTTTTTGGGCTGCTACCATACGGCCAAACACTTCTGCCGCTTTACCATTGTCTAATACTGCCTGTAATTTTTGGCGTGCTTCTTCGCGGTTTGCTGCTAATGAACCAGATACCAGCATTTCTACACATAACGCCATGGTGACTTCATAAAGACGTGGGTTACGGTATTCACCCGTTAAGAATTGAACCGCTTCACGAACTTCAACTGCGTTACCTGCGCTGGAAGCTAGCACTTCATTCATGTCAGTCAATAATGCGGTCGTTTTACAACCCGCCCCATTGGCTACTTTAACAATAGACTCTGCTAGCTGTTCTGACTTCTCATACGTTGGCATAAATGCACCAGAGCCGACTTTAACGTCCATCACTAGAGCATCAAGGCCTTCAGCCAGTTTTTTGCCTAAAATTGAAGCCGTAATTAGCGGAATTGAGTCCACTGTCGCGGTAATATCACGGGTCGCATAAAAACGTTTATCAGCAGGCGCCAATGAGTTAGTTTGCCCAATAATTGCCACCCCGACATCTTTGATAATGTCACGGAAACGAACGTCATCCGGGAAGATATCGAAATTAGGGATCGCTTCAAGCTTGTCTAGTGTTCCACCAGTGTGGCCTAAACCACGGCCTGAGATCATCGGTACATAACCGCCACAAGCAGCGACCATAGGGCCAAGCATCAGTGAAGTCACATCCCCCACGCCGCCAGTTGAGTGTTTATCAACTAATGGGCCATTGAGATTGAGTGATTTCCAGTTCAGAACGGTTCCTGAATCACGCATTGCTAACGTTAATGCAACGCGCTCAGGCATGGTCATATCATTAAAATAGATAGTCATTGCCAATGCAGCAATTTGACCTTCTGAAACTGAGTTATCGCGAACACCATTGATAAAGAAACGAATTTCTTCTTCGCTTAATGGCTTACCATCACGTTTTTTACGGATAATTTCTTGTGCCAGAAACACAATATTCTCCTTTAAAGTCGAATTTATCGGCTAACAATATTGCGAAAATTAATAACTGCTGCTTGATTTTTTAACGTCAAAACCTAGCGTATTTAATAAATTTGCTAATAGGCTAGAAGCACCAAAACGGAAGTGGCGGCTATCTGCCCAATTGTCACCTAAAATTCGTCCCGCTAACGCTAAGTATTCTGCTGCTTCTTCTGCGGTACGTACACCACCAGCAGGTTTAAAGCCGACTGTTTTTTCAACGCCCATATCACGGATGACTTGCATCATGATTTCCGCGCTTTCTAATGTTGCATTAACAGGTACTTTACCTGTCGAAGTTTTAATAAAATCAGCGCCCGCTTTAATTGAAATTTCAGAAGCCTTACGGATTAGTGCTGCATCTTTTAACTCACCTGTCTCAATGATTACTTTCAGCAACACATTCGCAGCCGCACAAGCGTCTTTACAGGCTTTCACTAAATCAAAACCAATTTGTTCATTACCCGCAATCAGCGCACGATAAGGGAAAACAACATCAACTTCATCCGCACCGTAAGCAATTGCTGCTTTGGTTTCAGCTAATGCGATATCAATATCATCGTTACCGTGTGGGAAATTCGTAACCGTTGCAATACGCACATCTGGAGTGCCTTGCTCACGTAATGTTTTACGTGCAATGGGAATAAAACGAGGGTAAATACAGATTGCAGCGGTATTGCCTGCTGGGCTTTTCGCCTGATGACACAGTGCGATGACTTTCGCATCAGTATCGTCATCATTTAAAGTGGTTAAATCCATAAGTGACAGCGCGCGTTGTGCGGCCGCTTTTAAATCAGTCATATAACTCTCCAACGTTGTTAATTCTTCAGAACGACACGTTCTTTGTTGGCGAGCGGGCTTGGTTCCTTAAAGATGCTAGTCGGATTCTTTCCGAACTGAGCAGCTGAGATCCTTCTCACCGCATCATGCCCTAGAGTCCTAGACTCTGAGAACTAGCAGTTCCATAGCAGCTTACTAATGCCTATTTGACCATGGAATGATGCCATTTTATGTGCTACAAATCACATTAATCGACTGAATGTTACATTATTAAAATAAAAAATGTGATATAGATCAAATTATACCATCTATCGCCATCAATTCTTCTCTCAAATGGCTTTTTCAATATTTTCTGTATCATTAATTGACTAAGTTAAGAATAGTTGAAAATTTACGATTGATATAAAAAGTCATAAAAGAATATAACGAATCAAAATGAAAACGGAAGGATTAATCCCCTTCCGTTTAATTGGATTAGTTGATAGCAAATATAAATTAAATTACGGCTGCTGCGCCTAACGTTAAGAAAAAGCCAGCAATGGTTGCACTCATTAAGTTAGACAGGGTACCAGCCATAACCGCTTTCATACCTAAACGAGCGACATCACCACGGCGATTTGGCGCCATTCCGCCTAAACCACCGAGTAAGATAGCGACGGATGAAAGGTTAGCAAAACCACATAATGCAAACGAAATAATCGCTTTAGTATGGTCGGAAAGCACTTGTTTACCTGCCGCCAGTACTTCAGCATCCGCTTTCATGTATTCACCGAAGTTCATGAATGCGACAAACTCATTCACAACAACTTTTTGGCCGATAAAAGAACCGGCAATTGTCGCTTCACTCCACGGCACACCAATCAAGTATGCGATTGGGGCAAATAGCCAACCTAATAATAATTCCAGTGATAATTGTGGATAATCAAACCAGCCACCAATACCACCTAAGATGCCATTGATCAATGCAATCAAAGCAATAAAGGCCAATAACATTGCCCCCACGTTCAGCGCTAGTTGCATCCCTGATGATGCCCCAGAAGCAGCCGCATCAATAATATTGGCAGGGCGTTCATCTTCAGCGACTAAATCTGTCGCATCAACCCTATCTTTTACATCTTCTGTTTCTGGAACCATCAGTTTGGCGAATAATAAACCACCTGGAGCGGCCATAAAGGAGGCAGCAATCAGGTATTCCATTGGTACACCCATTTGGGCGTAGCCCGCTAAAACTGAACCTGCTACAGAAGCTAAACCACCACACATAATGGCAAACAGCTCTGATGTCGTCATTGTTGCAATATAAGGGCGAACAACCAATGGTGCTTCCGTTTGCCCAACAAAGATATTTGCTGTTGCAGATAACGATTCTGTTCTTGAGGTTCCCAATATTTTTTGCAGACCACCACCAAGAACTTTAATCACTAACTGCATGATCCCTAAATAATAAAGGACAGCAATTAATGATGAGAAGAAAACAATAATTGGTAAAACGCGGAAAGCGAAAATAAAGCCACCGCCACCAAACAGTTCAAACATTTTATCGGAAACAAGGCCGCCAAAGATGAAGCTCATCCCATCTTGACCATATCCAATAACTTTAGAAACCGCGTCAGACATCCCTTGGAGCACACTACGCCCCGCTGGAACATAAAGAACAAATGCACCAATGGCTAATTGAATTAAAAATGCGCCGCCAACTGTGCGTAGTCTAATTGCTCGGCGATTGCTGGAAAATAGAATAGCTATCGCGATAAGTACCGCCATTCCGATAATACTCATAATGAGCTGCATGGAAGGATCCCTGTTCACTTTATTTTAGGTTGATATATAAGGAAACGTGTAAGTCACCTTGACTCTTAATTTGATGATTATACCTAGTCATCACCAATAACCCGCAATACTCATCACAAATACATACTGCAATAAACAACAAAAATTCACATAATGTGACAAAAATCACAAAATCCATTCAGTTTAATCTGGAAAGGCACTAAAGTCCCAATTAAGCACAATAAAAACCGAATAGATTTTAATAGCCAATTAGTGAAATTATATAAATATTATTTATGATTCTGTATGCGGTTTTACTTGGTGAGATTAAATAACGACAAACTATTGTTGTAAAGTTGTTGGGCTATTTCTGCAGGGGATTCGTGGCGAAGCTCACATAATGAACGAAAAACCCACTCAATACGTTCAGGACGATTTGGTTCGCCTTGAAAACCTGAAACTGGCATATCAGGGGCATCCGTTTCGAATAATAATGAAGTCAAAGGGAGTTGCGACATCACATGGCGAGTTTTATTCGCTCTGTCATAAGTAATTGTGCCACCAACACCAATATAATAGCCAAGTTTAACAAAGGCTTGGGCTTGAGATAGACTGCCGGCAAAACCATGCACAACGCCACGAGCTGGGACATCAAAACGACGTAGCATCGCAGCTAATGGGTCATGGCTTTTACGTGAATGTAAAATAACTGGTAAATCAAACTGTTTCGCTAACTTTAATTGTGCGGACAACACCACTTGCTGGCGCTCAAATTGCGGGTTTTGCATATAGAGGTCAAGCCCAATCTCCCCTATCGCCACACACTTTTTATTCTTTTTAGCTAGATAATCAGTCAATATATCAATATGTTGCTCTTGAAACTGACTCAAATATAACGGATGAAACCCCATAGCGGCATGCAGCTGCGGGTACTGCTGTGCCAGTTGCCAAACTCGTGCAAAATTATCCATACTCACTGTAGGAATGATAATATCACTCACCCCACTTTGTTGAGCAAGCTGCAAACTTTCAGTGAAGGAATCACTAAAAGGTGGGAAATCAAAATGGCAATGAGTATCAATAAATTGACGTTTAGCCATCACGATTTTCATTTGCGGATATTGCGGCCAAAGGCATTGAGGTAACAGGCTCCGCCGCCAATTCAGGAATGAGCTCATTCGGTACTTGTGGCTCAAGCTGAATATCTAATGGGTTAGACTCAATTTTCTGTGCCAAAGTATGGCTAAAGCGATTTGTGTTGTGGTCAAAGGCATCACCCAGTGCTGCAATAAAATAGCGACCACACCGGCGCCCCGTATGGTAATCTTGATTAAGCGAAGATACCTTACTACCCAGCGCACTACTTTTCAGTGGAACAGGTGGATAAATCTCAAAGACCTGTACATCTTTTGGTGGGTTTTCAATAAATTCTTGTGTTCTACGGTAGCTTTTCAGATGAACTTTTAGCATCGCGGCCATACGTTGTAGGCCATTTTTATCCCCTTCCAGCCACCGAGTCATTCTTTTCACCCATTCAGGGGTAAAATACATTTGGGAAGGAACGGTACGGATCACCACAATAGTCTCTGCACCGCGGCGGTATGCCTCTTCAACTGGGATAGCAGCACTAATGCCACCATCTTGGTAAAGCGTGCCATCAAATTCGACACCTTCACGATAAAAGCCCGGAATAGCGCTGGATGCACGAATAATATCGAGCCAGTTGTCTGCGTCAGGCTTTAGAAAAGCAGCGGAAAAATCATCACTGCGGCTTGCTCCCATATAGAATTCACGGCCTGAATTTAATAAATCGAGCCCTGCTTGTATACGTAATGGGAATTCTTTTGCTGTGGTGTCGACGAGCCAATCTAAATCAATCAGATGGCCGCCGCGGATAAAGCGCAGTGGATTGAAAAATGCCGAATTAGTCGTATAACGCGTGATCACACGGCGAGCATAACCTGCTTGCCCACAAATATACGCAGAAAGATTTTGAGCCCCAGCTGAAGTGCCTATCATCAGGTCAAAAGGGTTGAAATCAGAAATAAGAAACTCATCCAGTACACCCGCAGTAAAAATCCCTCGTTGACCACCACCTTCACAAATCAGAGCAGTTTTTCCCGAGTTGATATTATCAAAGAATGCAAGCGGCTCAATCGTGCCGAGTGTAACTGAAACGTGTTTTCCCATAATGCCTCTGAATGACAGAAGTTCACTTTAAATAGCTCAAAAACAGAATGAGCTTCCCTTTGAAAGCCCATTCTATCCGCATTGTACAATAAATATTCAGCAATATGAGCTATTGAGACATTTATTTACTGATTAGTTAGCGATGACTAAACCATTTTGTACTGATTTTACCCCATTAACTTGCGATGCCACTTGGGTAATTTTATCAATTTGATCGGCTGATTTAACAAAGCCTGATAAGTAAACAACACCATTGACTGTTTTTACTGATACGCTGTTACTCGAAATACCTTTCGTACCCAGTAATTTTCCTTTTACATCCGCCGTAATCGCGGAGTCATCAATGTAGTCACCGGTGTTTTTAGCGCCACTCGAAATGGCATTCCCAGTATCTTTACCTGCCATTTCAACGGTCTTAGATGCACTGTCCCAGGTTTCTGAGGCTTGTTTTTTCAAAGCGCTATCTGATGATGAGCTACAAGCCGCGAGCGCCCAGCTCAACCCAATAACTCCTAACAAACTCAATAGTTTTGCTTTTTTCATAAAAACCTTCCTTTCACTGCAATGGACAACGAATAATATAGCCTAAGTAAAAAAACATAAAAAATAAAGAGAAAGGTGATAAAGACAGAATATTCTTGATGATAAGCATAAAAAAACAGGGAAAGTTGCTTTAAATGAAGTTCGAAATAAGATGACCCACTAACTATGCTAGTCGTGGGTCATAAACACAATTAGTGTTCGCGTGTTTTGCGGAATTTAACGTCAGGGTAACGTTCACTAGTCAGGTTCAAATTCACCATAGTCGGTGCGATATAAGACAAGTTGTCGCCACCATCAAGGGCTAAGTTTTGCTCATTTTTGCGTTTAAACTCTTCGAATTTCTTCGCATCATCACACTCAACCCAACGCGCAGTAGAAACGTTAACGGCTTCATAAATAGCTTCAACGTTATATTCGCTTTTCAAACGCGAAACCACCACGTCAAACTGCAGCACACCTACCGCACCAACAATTAAATCATTGTTAGTTAACGGGCGGAACACCTGTACTGCGCCCTCTTCAGATAACTGAACGAGGCCTTTTAACAGTTGTTTTTGTTTTAGCGGATCACGTAAGCGAATACGGCGGAATAATTCAGGGGCAAAGTTAGGAATACCCGTAAATTTGAGCTCTTCACCTTGTGTGAAGGTATCACCGATTTGAATCGTACCATGGTTATGTAACCCAATGATGTCCCCTGCATAGGCGTTTTCGACCTGAGAGCGATCCCCCGCCATAAAGGTTAAAGCATCAGAAATGACCACGTCTTTTTTGATGCGCACTTGGCGTAGTTTCATGCCTTTTTCATAAGTACCTGAAACTATACGCATAAACGCAACACGGTCACGGTGTTTCGGGTCCATATTTGCTTGGATTTTAAATACGAAACCAGTGAACTTTTCTTCTGTCGCATTAACTTGGCGTAAATCTGTTTGGCGCGGTTGTGGCTGAGGAGCCCATTCCACTAGGCCATCTAGCATATGGTCAACACCAAAGTTACCTAACGCTGTTCCGAAAAAGACAGGGGTTAATTCACCCTGCAAGAATGCGTCATGGTCAAATTCATGAGATGCCCCTTGAACCAATTCCAACTCATCACGTAACTGTGCCGCTAATTCATCACCTACGGCAGCATCAAGATCTGGGTTATTCAGCCCTTTAATTATACGGACTTCTTGAATAGTGTGACCTTGGCCTGTTTGGTATAGGATTGTTTCATCGCGTAATAAATGATAAACACCCTTGAATAATTTACCACAACCAATAGGCCATGTGATTGGACAACAAGCAATTTTCAGCTCATTTTCCACTTCATCCATTAATTCCATTGGGTCACGAATATCACGGTCCAACTTATTCATGAAAGTTAAGATTGGAGTGTCACGTAGACGAGTGACTTCCATCAGTTTACGTGTCCGGTCTTCAACCCCTTTACCCGAGTCAATCACCATCAAGCAGCAGTCAACTGCCGTTAATGTACGATAAGTATCTTCAGAGAAGTCTTCGTGACCTGGGGTATCCAATAAGTTAACAAGACAATCATTATAAGGAAACTGCATAACAGAGGTGGTAATCGAAATACCACGCTGCTTTTCCATTTCCATCCAGTCAGATTTAGCGTGTTGGTTAGAGCCACGGCCTTTTACCGTACCAGCACGTTGAATAGCGTGCCCAAACAATAACACTTTTTCGGTTATTGTGGTTTTACCCGCATCGGGGTGGGATATGATAGCAAACGTTCTGCGTGTGCTAACTTCATGGAGAAAGTTCTGATCTGTCATTTAACCGTTCTTTTCGTTTATATACAGATTTGTATAAGCATTCGAAGAGGCTCAATGTGGCTCTTGGCGTCGCAAATCCGTCTTGTTAATCAAAATTGGCGGATATTTTCGCAGATCTTGGGGGTATTAACAATCAAAGCATCGAGGAACAGGCAAAACAGTCCCTCGATGGCTCACTAAATTGACTCAATAAACACCGTCTTTATGCATCAACTAAGCACTAACCAAACGGGCTATTTCATCCCCTAACGCCTGCGTACTGGCATCGCCGCCCATATCACGAGTCAAATGTTGGCGCTGTTTAATCGCTGTTTCTACTGCGGACATAATCGAATCATGCATTTCAGGACATCCCAAATGCTGCATCATCATGGCGGCTGCCCAAATCGTACCAATCGGGTTGGCAATATTTTGCCCTGCGATATCAGGTGCTGACCCGTGAACAGGCTCAAACATCGATGGGAATTGTTTTTCTGGGTTAATATTGGCCGAGGGTGCAATCGCAATAGTTCCCGTACAAGCAGGCCCTAAATCAGACAAAATATCGCCAAATAGATTTGACCCTACAATCACATCGTAGAACTCTGGCATTCTCACCAAGTTTGCTGCAAAAATATCAATATGAAATTGGTCAACTTTGATATCTGGGTATTGCTTCGCCATTTCGGCTACACGGCTATCCCAATAAGGCATTGAATGAAATAGCCCGTTGGATTTCGTCGCTGAACTTAAATGTTTTTTTTCACGTGACTGCGCCAAATCAAAAGCATATTTTAAGATACGGTCAGTGCCTTTACGGGTAAAAACGCTTTGTTGCAGTACCATTTCTTCATCCGTACCTTCGTACTGAATGCCGCCAATCGCAGAGTATTCCCCCTCAACGTTTTCGCGCACGACATAAAAATCAATATCTCCCGGTTTTTTATCTGCTAATGGGCATCTAATGCCATCAAATAAACGAACAGGACGCAAATTAACATACTGGTTAAAAGCACGACGGATAGGTAATAACAGCCCCCATAACGAAATATGATCAGGAACACCAGGGAACCCTACCGCACCGAGAAAAATCGCATCAAATTTTTTTAATTGTTCTAAACCATCTTCAGGCATCATACGCCCTGTACGGTGATAGGTTTCACACGACCAATCAAAATGGGTAAAGTTAAGTTTTACATTGTGTTTATTGGCTGCCGCTGCTAATACTTTTAATCCTTCAGGGATCACTTCGGTACCAATACCATCACCAGGAATAACCGCTATGTTAAATTGTGACATTGTGAAAACCTCTGATAAATGAATTATGTCTGTTTGTTCTCCAGTTTAGGGGTTGCTGTGATAAAGTATAGATATGAAGTGTAATCCTTAGGTTTACAAACTATGAACAAGCTTCCTTCGTTAGAGGATATCCGCGTTTTTGTCACGGTTGCCCGTTTGATGAGTTTCTCTCAAGCCGCATCACAGCTGTTGGTATCCCCAGCTTATGTTTCTAAACGCATTAAGTTGCTAGAAGAAAATTTAGGACAAACTTTATTTTTTAGAACGGCTCGCTCAATTAAGCTGACTCACGAAGGGCAAATTATTTTACGTAGCAGTGAAGTGATGCTAGCTGAATTGGAACAGATGCAACAACAACTCAACGCCTGTCGCGAAGAGATCCGCGGCAATCTACGTATCAGTTGTAGCACAGGGTTTGGCAGTACTTATATTAACCCGTTTATACTCACATTACGGGGGAGTCATCCTTTATTAGGCATTGATCTCACTTTGACCGATAAGTCTGTCGATATTATTAGTGAAAACATTGATGTTGATATCTGTATTGGCGGTACGATAGCTGAGCAATTTATTGCTAGGCGAATTGCACAGAACCAGCGTATTCTGTGCGCTTCTCCAACCTACTTAGCAACACACGGCTACCCAAAATACCCACAAGAACTGGAACAAAAGCACTTTTGTATTGCGATTAAAGAACGTAACCAAGCCCCCGCGGTATGGAAGCTTGAATACCAGCAAGAAAGTATGACGGTCACTCCCAATAGCAAATTAACCGTCAATAATGGTGAAGTCGCCAAGCAATGGTGCTTAAGTGGTGAAGGGATCCTATTGCGCTCCCAATGGAGTGTGCAGCCTGAGTTACAGTCAGGCCAATTAGTACGAGTGTTACCGCAATGGCATCAAACTGCAGATGTTTATGCTGTATATTCGAGAAGTCTCCGAACGAGTGCTAATCTTAGAGTCTTTATCGAAAATCTAGAGCAATACCTTGCTACTCACTTATCACATGGTTTTTAGTTAACTCCATAAGTTATAAGGTAAACATGAATTGATGACAGAAACAGAGACATTCAAAGAACGTTTGTTGAAATTGCTAAAACAGAAAAAAATGAGTCAATTAAAAGCCGCTGAAGCCCTTGGTGTTTCCCGAACGGCGGTTAACAAATGGACGAAAGGTGGCATGATTGATGAAGATAATCTTGAAAAGCTCGCCACGTTATTGGATGTCGACAAGATATGGTTGAAATACGGTGAGTATACCAATAACCAAGTCACTGTTAGCAATTCAGGCGTCATGCGCAACATCAACGAAGTCCATCTTCAAGAATCCGCAGATATCGTGACCTGGGAGTGGGACTTATTAACGGGGGAATTGAACTACTCGGACAACGTTGAAGCTGTTTATGGTATCAAAATCACCAGTAATGAAGATTTCTGGGCTTTAATGAGCCATGACTCCAAAGAAAAATTGGTTAATGGATATTCCAAAATTATTCGTGAAGGCGGTGCCCATGAAATGGATTTTAAAATTAACTGGGAAGGCGATTACCGTTGGATCACATCCCGAGCAACAGGAGTCAGAGGCCCTAATGGCAAAGTGACAAAGCTGGTTGGGATCAGTTTAGACAACACCGAACGTAAGAATACCGAACTACGCCTACGTAAAATCAAATGCTATTTTGATGTATTATTATCTCATTTCAATCATTTAGTCGTATTTACAGATAAAGCAGGCGAAATATTAGCCAGCAACTTACACAATCAATCGACTGAAATAGATTACCTTGAACTACAACGTTTATTATATCAATTAGTGATCAACCATAAGCCATGGTTAGATGAAGTATTTCGTACAGGGCGTGGTCAAATCGTATTTCAAGACAAACAAATTACGGCTTATCAACACTTTAATGATGAAAAACAGCCTTTTTTAATGTTTGAATTAAAAGATATTTAAAACAGGTATTTTGCCCCACTTATGGCCTAAGCGGGGCAACTTTGATTATAAATCAAGGACTAATCGTTTAGATTTAGCTCGCGAAACGCACAACATCATCGTTTTCTGCTCAGCTTTTTCATTATCATCGAGGTAGTGGTCACGATGATCAGCCTCTCCCTCAAGTATTGCCGTTTCGCAGGTTCCACAAACCCCATTACGGCATAAACATTCCACGTTAATGCGCTTATCTGCTTCGATTACCTGCAAAATAGACTCATCTTTACCGACTTCCAAACTAAAGCCTGAGCGTTGGAAATAGACTTCAAATGAATCCCCTTCGCTGGCAACTTCGCCAAAATTTTCAAAATGAACCTGTGATTCACCCAAGTGCTGATGACCCTTTTCAATCACCTCATTAATTAATGATTGAGGGCCACATACATACAGATGGCTATTACTTCCTTGTGCTTTAACTAACTGTTCGACAGACATTCGCTGCCCTTGGCTACCGTCATAAAGAAATAAACGCGAGCCAATACGCTGTTGTAAATGTTCAAGAAATGCCGCCGTTGTACTATCACGAAAACAGTAATGAAGTTCAAAATCCATTCCATTTTCTTCTAATTCATAGAGATAAGAGAGAAAAGGCGTGATCCCAATCCCACCGGCGATCAAAATATGCTTACATTGGTTATCCGGTGCTAACGAGAAAAAATTCTGTGCTGGGGACAAATACAAGCTATCCCCTGGCGATAGCTGCTCATGCATAAATGCAGAACCGCCTTTCGAGTTTTCATCACGCAAGACAGAAATACAATAACTGCCACACTGCTGCGGGTCGCTGATTAACGAATATGCACGTTGCAAACCAGCCTGCTCGCCCATATGAACGGTAATGTGACTGCCTGCGCTAAAAGGCATTAGCGCGCCCTCTTGTGCAACAAACTCGAACATTTTAATATTTGGGCTAATTTGCTCAATTCGACTGACATTGACTGCAATTTTTTGTTGGTTCATCACAGTGCCCCTCTCATCATTCAATATCTAAACACAGATACTTAGTACTTAAATAATCCTCAATACCATATAGAGAGCCTTCTTTTCCTAAACCTGATTGTTTCACTCCACCAAAGGGAGCAACTTCATTAGAAATTAAGCCTGTATTGATACCGACCATGCCACTTTGTAGTTTTTCAGCTACACGATATACACGACTCACATCACGAGAAAAGAAATAAGCCGCTAAGCCATAAATCGTATTATTGGCGCGAGTAACCACTTCATTTTCATCACTAAAACGAATCAATGTTGCAATGGGACCAAAAATTTCCTCATGAACAATCTTCATTGAGTCATCAACATCAACAAGGACTTTTGGATTAAAGAAATTGCCATACTCCGCTACTTCATTACCTAAGGTTAATTGGCGTGCACCTTTCGCTAGTGCATCCTGTAATAACTCATTCATACCATCAATGGCACGTGTCGTTATCATAGGCCCAATATCAGTTCCTGCTTTAAGGCCATTACCGACTTGCAATTTAGCGACTTCTGCAACGAACTTGGTCTGAAATTCATCGAAAATCGTATCTTGAATATAAAAACGGTTCACACAAACACAGGTTTGCCCACCATTGCGAAATTTGGCTTGAACCGCACTTTTTACCGCTTTATCGATATCAGCATCATCAAAAACAATAAAAGGCGCATTTCCTCCCAGTTCGAGTGATGTTTTCTTAATCGTCGATGCGCACTGCTCAGATAGAACTCGGCCAACTTGCGTTGAACCGGTGAACGAAAATTTACTGATAAGCTCATGTTTAGTTAGACGTTCGCCTAGAACACGAGAGTCCCCAGTAATGACGTTAAATATTCCAGCAGGAATGCCCGCTTCATCTGCTAACTGTGCTAAGGCAAGCGCCGTAAAAGGCGTTTCTGTTGCAGGCTTAATGATGATACTACAACCTGCGGCCAGTGCTGGAGCTGCTTTACGGGTGATCATCGCTGCGGGGAAATTCCACGGAGTAATCGCACTACACACACCGATCGGTTGTTTAATCGTTGAAATGCGGTTACTTCCCACTGTTTGCGGGATGGTTTCCCCATAAACACGTTTCCCCTCTTCCGCAAACCATTCAATAAAGGAAGCGGCATAGCGAATTTCACTTTTTGCCTCATTCAGTGGCTTACCTTGCTCGAGCGTCATTAAACGCCCAAGATCATCAACATGGGCTTCAATCAGCTCAAACCAGCGGCGTAGAATGATAGAACGCGCTTTAGCAGTCAGCTTACTCCAACCTTCCATTGCAGAATAAGCATATTCAATCGCCTCATCCACTTGTGTTGCAGACAGGCTGGGGATCGTTCCCAGCACAGATTGGTCAAAAGGATTAGTCACAGGGATTTTTTTATCTGAATCAACCCATTGCCCATTGATGTAACATGACTGACGAAATAGTGCAGGGTGAGTTAAATGATGCATTTGTGACTTCTCCTTTTATTTTTATAATAAATAACGTGATTACTCAGTGTGCGCACCAGCGACGATTTTATGGAAATGGGCAACGCCGTGCTCGCTGATCCCGCTACGTTGCCTATCTGCCATAATGCGGCCTTGGCCACGATAACCCCGTGAGCGTAATCCTTTTTGTACACTTTCTACCAAGCGCAGATCTTCTGGGCGGAATACGGTGCGATACCATTCCACTAAGTTTTTCTGATATTCAGTCAGTTCTTCATTGAGGAAATAAATATCATAGTGCTGCAAGGTTTCCCCTGCGTTCACTGGAAACTCATAAATTACCGTCATGAAATCCCCGCCTGGAGGCATATTGAACATGGTGCTTGGCCAAATCCAAAAACCAAAAAAACGTGGGTCTAAAACAGATTCATCAAACTGATAGGAGGATTCAGAGGGTTTTGCCTTGCCAATTTGAACAGTCCAATTATCCAATAATTGGTGTTCGTATACGTTGACATCCACGGAACTGGCGAAACTCACATGATTGGTTGGGCAGTGATAACATTCAATATAGTTATCAACGATAGTTTTCCAATTAGCAGGAGTATGGCTAACAAAACGCGCTGCCAATTTTAAATCGCTAATGACTCCACAAGCTTCTTGCATTTTTTCGGCTAAGCCAGGAAGTTGCTCTTCAATAGGCTGAGGATCACCTACAGTCATATTTACATAGATAAACCCTGCATGTTCAATAACATGGAAGCTACTTAATGACATTGCATCGGCTTCAAAATTATTCACATTTTCACAATTAGTCGCATGTGCTAATTGGCCATCTAGCTTGAATGCCCACGCGTGGTAAGGGCAAGTAATCACATTTTTGACTTTGCCACTTTCACCGCTGATCAACTGGTGTCCACGGTGTGGACATACATTATAAAAGCCACGTAATACATCATCACGACCACGAACAATCACAAGGCTTTCGCCAATGAGCTCACGAGTGATATAGGAATTTTTTTCTTTTACTTCACTAACATGAGCGACACAAACCCATGAATTAGCAAATATTTTTTCTTTTTCATACTCAAAAACATCATTAGACGTGTAATAACGCGCAGGGATTGTCCATGCGTTATCAATATCAAGGTGATCATTAATCGAAATGACTTTAGCTGCATTGCTCATAATTGCCCTCACTTATGTAAACTTATAGTTAACATCTTTTTTAGGAATGTTAATGCAGATCGCATTAATGATCAAATGAAATATTGATAATTTTTTAACCAAAAACGATTAAATTAATAATAACAATCAGTTAAATCAATCACCCTTAACTCACCTGTTAATGATTGGTTAATTTCTTGTTGACTGCACAATCTTTGCATGGCTATTCTTTGTAAACCAAAAGTAGCATCTAACAAAAAGTACCCTTAAAACACAACGAGTATTCCCTGCAAGCCAACTCTCATAAAAGAAAAATAAGTGAGCAACTGGAGAAGAGGTATGATGAATCACAAAAAATCCGTATTTTACGTGTCGCTAGCTTTTAGCCTAGCGTTAATCAGTTTTGGTGCATTTATTCCTGATAAGCTGGAAGCTTTTTCAAATTCCGCCTTAAGTTTTATCTATAACAATCTAGGTTGGTTTATTCTAGGTTCCGTTTTTATCTTTTTCAGCTTCTGTATGTTTCTTGGTTTTTCCAAATTTGGTCACATACGCCTTGGCGATGACAATGACAAACCGGAATACCGTACAGTCACTTGGATTGCGATGTTATTCAGTGCCTCAATTGGTATAAGTTTGATGTTCTGGGGGGTAGCAGAGCCTGTTTCCTATTATATCAGCCCGCCGATTGGCCAAGGTTCAACAGAACAGTCTGCTAAAGCAGCCATGCAATATGTCTATCTGCATTGGGGTGTTTCTGCATGGGCCTGTTATGCGCTTGTCGGTGTAGCTTTAGGCTATTTCCAATTTAGAAAAAAACTACCATCTTCACTCAGCTCTGTTTTCTATCCATTGATTGGGGATCGGATCTACGGCTCTGTCGGGAAATGGATCAATATATTGGTGATGTTATCCGTCGTCATTGGTATCGCCACATCATTAGGCTTTGGTACACTACAAGTTAACAGTGGTATGAATTACTTATGGGGATTGCCCATTAGTATTTATGTACAAATTGGTTTGATTGCTATTATTACTGTTGTTTATATTGCTTCGACGATTTCCGGGTTACAAGGGGCAATAAAACATCTATCAAACTTAAATATCATACTTGCTCTCGGATTAATGGCATTTATCTTTCTATCTGGTCCAACCCAAACTATCTTAAAAGTTTTATTCCAAGGTATTGGAGACTACGTCCAAAATTTTGTCAGTATGTCATTTCGTACTGAACCCTATAATGACGGTACTTGGATTGCTAACTGGACACTGTTTTACTTTGGTTGGTGGATAGCATGGGCACCGTTAGTTGGCAGCTTTGTGGCTCGTATTTCAAAAGGAAGAACAATCAAAGAATTTATGATTGGCGCAGTATTTATTCCTGTATTAAGTGCTTTTGCATGGTTTGCAGTTATGGGCGGTTCTGCCATCCATTTAATTCAAAACTTAGGGCAAACCGCACTAGCAGATGCTGTAAAAACCGATGTCACATCTGCACTGTTTAAGTTCTTAGATTATTTCCCTGCATCGACATTTATTAGTGTCTTAGCTATTGCCTTGGTACTGATTTTCTTTATCACATCAGCTAACTCGGCGGTATTTGTACTGGGAATGGTCAGTGAAAATGGGAACCCAAATCCGTCTCATGTCACTAAAACCATTTGGGGTGTCATTATTGCAGCAATCGCGATCGTACTAATTATGACCGGCGGATTATCCGGTTTGCAATCTGCACTGGTCGCCATGGCTGTACCGTTATCCATCATGATGCTAATTATGTGTTATTCCACATATAAAGGCCTCAATGAAGAAGTTAACGCACAAGCTGCGGCAAAAAAAGAGTTAAAAGATAATATCCAACTAATTAATAAACCTATTCTTCCTGAAATTGAAAAATAGTCGTCCATAAAAGCACAAAACCCCAATATGTTATGACACATATTGGGGTTTTAATTATATTAATAATAAATTATTCGTTACTTAAATTTATTCATCAGAAAATAGAGTCAAAGCAAGTACTAAAGCATCTTCTCGGCCTTTTTTAGCAGGGTAGTAATCTTTACGTACCGTCACTTGGTGAAAACCTAACTTATCGTATAGATGCAAAGCAGATGTATTTGATTCCCTCACTTCTAGCCATAACGTGAGAATGCCTTTCTTTACAAGTTCTTCGATGAGCTGTTCTAGCAACAAACGGCCATAGCCTTTCCCTTGGTAATCAGGGTGTATGGCAATATTAAACAAAGTCGCTTCATCAAGAACACACTGTGTTATTGCATAACCAATAATCTGATTATTAACGGATATTTTTATGTTATGGTACTTTTCCCCTTGGTTCCCATAAAAAACTCGCTCAGTCCATGGAAAATCATGGCTTAACTTCTCAATTAAGTAGGCGGTTGCGAGATCAGATTGCTTTAGTGTTGAAATTTTCATCATATTGATAAATTTGTTTCCATAGTGCCCGTTTAGCGCTATAGCTTGTACTTAGCTCAGACAAAACAGGTGAAGTAAACATGACTTTTGAACCTTCAGGCTGGATTTCATCACCTAATACCCAACATGGTGTTATTATTGGTGTTGGGATTAAACCTAATTGCTCTGAATTGACACAAACCACATCGTCCTGTGCAATATTCATGGAAAGAAAAATATCTTTTAGCAATTGGCTATTTAAATCAAGGTTCTCATCAGTAATAATAATAAGCTTAGTCGACGCTGGGATCCTTACACCACGCTCACCACGTAACACGGCAGGATTTCTCACCATCCATTGAGTGATCCCCATTTGTTCTAAAAGCCTGTCACGTCGTGTCATTTGATTTTCCAGTCGCAATTTTACAACCACATCTTATCAAAGGGGATTAATAGCGCCAACAGAGCAATGCTATTTCTCTTATCTTTGGTAAGATGGTCATAGGTTTTTTTATTATTTTAGGAGATTGACAGAATATGTCATTACTGACACCTGCCAGCGAAGTTATTCAACGCCATCTCGAACATTTTACAGATCGTCATGTCATTTTGGCTGGTGACATTCAGGATGAACTCGCTGCAACCTTAGAAGCAGCTAGTGTTCGTGTCATCACCAACCAGTATCATCACTGGCAACGCTTACAACCGTTAATGGGCGATATGGCGTTATTCTCTGCCACAACACCCGCGGAATTTATCCAGCCTTGCGATACTCTCATTTATTTTTGGCAAAAAAACAAGCAAGAAGCCTGTTTCCAACTCGATGACCTCTGTACTCACCTCGCTGCGGGTAGCCAAATTTTTATCGTTGGCGAAAACCGTAGTGGTGTTAAAAGCGCCGAATCCATTATGGAAGGGATCGCTAGCTTACAAAAAATTGACTCAGCACGCCGCTGTGGCTTGTACTATGGTGAATTAGAACAACCGACAACCTTTGATATTGCTCGCTGGTGGCGTCATTATCAGATTGATAATGTTAAAATTAACGCACTGCCAGGGGTATTTAGCCATAATGAGCTTGATATCGGTAGTGATCTACTGTTATCAACGCTAACTGATCCAATGAGCGGCGATCTGCTTGATCTAGCTTGTGGTAATGGGGTGATCGCCGCAGTTCTCGGCTCGCAAAACCCAGAGCTAAAACTCACCTTAAGTGATGTGAGTGCGTCTGCGCTAGATTCCGCTGCATCCACTCTTGAGGCAAACAAACTGGCTGGCGAAGTCATCGCGAGTGATGCTTACTCAGATATTAACGATAAATTTGATTGGATTATTTCTAACCCTCCATTCCATGATGGCCTAAACACCAGTTATCGTGCGGTTGAAAATATGATTTACCAAGCCCCTAAATACCTGAAAAAAGGTGGCCGTTTGCGGATCGTCGCGAATGCTTTCTTACCGTACCCTGATTTACTCGATAAAGCATTTGGTAGCCATGAAGTACTTGCCAAAACGGGAAAATTCAAAGTTTACCAAGCGGTTAAGCGTTAGTTTATTCGCGAATAAATTAGACTAAAGCACAATTTTTCATACGACTTAATGGCGGGTGAACCCTTACCGGCCATTTTTTCATCAATCAAAAATACTACATAAAAAAATTATTGACGTTCGTCGAAATTAGCCTAAAATCCGCAACACATTATTGCTGGTTAAAAGCATTGATGAATCAAAGTTTAGTTAGGTATTGCGAGGGTGGCGGAATTGGTAGACGCGCTAGCTTCAGGTGTTAGTGTCCTATGGACGTGGGGGTTCAAGTCCCCCCTTTCGCACCACTAACTTTGGATAAATCACATTAATGTAGTATTGATGTGACAGTAGTATTGATGTGACAGTATTGCGAGGGTGGCGGAATTGGTAGACGCGCTAGCTTCAGGTGTTAGTGTCCTTCGGACGTGGGGGTTCAAGTCCCCCCTTTCGCACCACTGGTCAGTCATTTTTTTATAACATCTTGCCCTTTTGACCTTCTCTGTAATGCTAACACTGCCTTATCTGACTATTTACTATAAGACAATAGTAAATCATTTGAATAAACCGTTATATTGAATACCATTCAATTATCAATATCTTTCGATACCACTTTCTTCTGTTCTATTTAATTATTAATTAGATTATAGAGCTACCTTTGTAGTACAAAGGCCATCATAAAACATGCAAGTGAAATCACAGCTGGGATAATCAATAAACGACGAGAACCGCGATTAAATAACATCCCTGCAGTTGCTACCATCATGATAATCATAATGATTTTTAGATTATCTAAGCCCATATTATTGAGTACATAAGCAATGCTCAACAATATCACAGCAAAGACTCCCCAAAGGCCAGCGCCTATACGCTTTAAACCTGTGGTTTTTGATATGCTAGTTGGCATAGTGACCTCAACACTCTTAAATGATAATGATTATCAATAATATCTAGTTTTTAGTAAATTTCAATGCTTTTTTTATTCCACTCCCTATAAATTAACACTTATTTTACAAAATAAAAACTTACGAAAATAGATAAATAAAATGAATATCTTCGGGCTCTAATGCAAATAATTCAGGATCAGGCTGTGCAATTAAGGTGCAGCCTAGGTGTTGATAAAAATGCACTGTATTTTCTGAAGGCGTTGCAGAAATATATAAGCCCTTTGCCCCTTTTTGTATCGCCATTTCAGCGCATTGTTGGAATAACATCCCTGCTAAACCTTGGCCACGGTACGAGTGGCTCACATGCAGGAAAGATAATTGCATTAAATTTTTTTGCTCACCGCGCCACACATTATCTAAACTTGCGGCAGCAATTAGCTTGCCCTGCTCAAAAACCCCAAGAAATATCGCCCCTTGGTCATAACTTTCCAACAAATGAGGGGTATAGGTTTCAGGTTCACCTTCTGGCCAACCTTTCATATCAAACCGTTGTTTGGATAGCACCAATTCGCCATTTTGATACAGATAAAGGTTTTCAATTAATTCAGTGCGGTCGATAGACCAAACAGATGGGATTTCATCTCGTTGTAGTTCGCGAACTTCTCTCATTATGCCATTCTCATTATTTGTGCCTATGAAGAAGCACATTTATTGTTATCAGATGATTCAATTTCTCAAGATAACGGATAAAAAAAGAAGTGCAAATATTTAGTAAGTTTATTGAGGAACGGTTGAAAAATAAGGAGAAAATATACTAGAAAATAAAAAAATCCCCCGCAACATCCTATTGCGGAGAATTTTCACTACAGGGTTGGTTTATTGCTTCAATCCCATTGCATCGCGCATGGTAAAGAACAAATCAGTTTGGTCAGTTAGACCCATTACATTTGCCGCATGTGGGCCATAAGCCGCCACACGTAACTGAGCACCGGTGTGCTCTTGAGAATCATCTTCTTCAGAGTTACCGTAATTTACCACCATCACAGAGCCGTCTTTAGTAATCAACGCTTGCGTTAAGCCCGTTGATTTTGTTCCTTCTGGAATAATTTGGCTTGAATGTGAATGGTCAGCAGTCACGATAACTAATGTATCACCATGTTTTTTAGCGAAATCTAAGCCGACTTGTACAGCTTGGTCGAGAGCAACAGTTTCACCAATTTGGCCACATGGGTTTGCTTTATGGTCTTGCTTATCGATAGAGGCACTTTCAACCTGCAAGAAGAAACCATTTGGGTTGACTTCTAACAGCTCAATCGCTTTTTTCGTCATTTGAGCCAATGTTGGTGCATTAGGGTCTAACTTCGCATTCGGTTTACATTCCAATGGCGCATTGTTGATATTACCGTAGTGAACCGCTTTCGGGCCTTCCCATGCAACGGTCATGTTACCATCATGGAATAATCCCAGAACGGGTTTATCTTGATTTGCGACTTTGATGCTATCTAATGTTTTAGCATCACGCACAATATTGTACCCACGCTCAATAGCCTGTTGTTCCAGAGTTTTGCCTTTGTAGTCACCCGCCTTTGCTTCTTGTTTGAAGCTCTTAGCGCCACCACCAAGCGTGACATCAGGACGAGTTACCAACAGTTGTTCTGAAATTGAACCACGACCGCCATTTTCTAGCGCGTTAGCCGCACATTTTTCTGTTGTTTCCTCAGGGCCATAACATTTACGCGCACTCACATGCGAAAATTGCGCAGCAGGCGTTGCATCTTGAATCTCGGAAGTTGTGACGTTACCCGTCGCTTTACCATTACGTTTAGCTATCTCAATTAATGTTTCATGATCATTACCAAATACATCAATCCCTAACGCACCATTGTAGGTTTTCACACCGGAAGACCACGCGGTGGCAGATGCCGCAGAGTCAGTTACATAGTCGGGTTTTTGTGTTTTTTTATCTAACGCATAATGGGTATATTGGCCAGTGATTGGCAGGGCATCAATACCTTTAAAGAACCCTGAAGCGCCTTCTGCATAGTTACGAGCAACAGTAATCTCAGAGTCACCCATACCATCACCAATAAATAAAATCACATTTTTGGCTTGGCCATTGTGAAGTGCGGCTTTCATGATATCAGTTTGCTCTGTCGCTAAACGACGCGCACCACCAAATTTGGTGATATCACCTTGCGCCGCACGGTTTTCTGACACCGCATCATTTTTATCAGCCGCGTAGGCAGGGACTGTACTCCCCAAAATTAAAGTACTTACCGTGACAGCTAAAAGGGATTTCATAAAATTACCAGTCATAACTGTTTCCTTGCCAATCAATAATGAAAAGAGAAGATGTATATTTCAAATAATGAAAGGCATGCTAAAGGAGCCAGATGACAGTTGAATGACGCTTTTATGGCGAAATGAAGACGTTAGTCATAAATGTAAAAAAGCAGCTAAATATAAGCTGCTTTTTGTGAATGAGCGTTAGGGCTATTTACCATTGTGACGCAAGTTGGTTTGTTCCCTCATAAAGCGTTTCACACCAAGAAACGTAGTCGTGCCCGCTAGGGAGTTCAATGGCATCAACTTGATAACCTTTATGTTTTAGAACATCGAATAACCGATAGTGGTTTTGAATAATTCCCCCCCAACTACCACGTTGTTCAAAAAGGCCAGCCTCAAGGAAAAAACGGATCGGTTGTGTTGGCATCATTTCGATTTCACGAATCAACCATTCAGGGTCTTTATCCTTCGGAGCCCACCAATAAGATCCTGACATGCTAATGACATTACCGAAAACTTCAGGATGCTGTAACGCATTCCATGCCGCCCCAAGCCCTCCATAACTGGAACCCGCAATAATCGTATGGCTTGCAGGTGCTTGAATTCCCATTTCCGCGAGTTGGGGCATAAGTTCATCCGCCAGCAACTTAGGAAAGGCATCATTAGGAGGAAGCTCATCACCACGACGCGCTGAATTGATGCTATCCACAAATACAATATTCATAGCAGGAAAATTCCCCTGATTTATCCACTTATCAAAAAATTTCTCCATCTGATAGTCTTTCAGGTAAATTTGCCCATCTAATAACACCAATAGCGCCGGAGCTTCCATTGGTATATTAGGCTGATAAACCGTTATTTTTCTTTCGTTTTTTAATACCTGGCTCGTCAACGTAAATGTCTCTAAACGGCCTTTAATCTGCCTGTTTTCTACATCAGGGAAGTGACATTGGCGTATGTTCGGTACCAATGATAACAACGAAAAACGGTTATATTTATCTACGCGTTGCGAAGGAATAACATGAGAATTATAAGGATCAGACTGCGCTGTGACTAAAATCGCTTTACGTTGAGCAAAGCCGCCCTCAGGCACAGAAGGTATATCCGGTGCAATTTTATATTGTGATAACGTATCATTAGGAATGATAAAAGAACGATACCAAATATCCGTTCCCGCCAAGTGGGCCATTCTTTCGTGATTACCTGACGGCGCCCCTAGAATATAGGCATTTGCTTTCGCGCCACGCCAAAGAAATGTCACGCGTTTTTGTCGATTTGAAAACGCCTCAACCAGGGGGGTTCCTTGCGCGGCGACAGCTTGCCAAAATGCGCTTGTATCACCATTTTGATAATGTTCATCAAGCAAACTTTGTAGCATCGGGCTAATAGGTTCATTATCTTTTTTAATGGCTAAAGGCTGATACTGGCTGATGTCAAACTTTAATTGCCAAGGTTTACCCGGCTCACCATTCAACGCTAGATAATAAACCCCATTTTCTGATACTACATAATCTGCGCTATGGGGCTCTTGTACTGAACCATACTCTTGCAATGCACGCACTGACTGCTTATTGGAATCCAATAACAGGACCTTGGAAAGACCTTCACCACGTTGTTTTATAAAATCTTGCTGTGATACTTCAAAAGATAAGCAACTATGACCTTCGCTATCATGCACCCCTTCAGCAAAGGAAAGCTCAGATAAACGTATGCAGTCAGAATGCGTTGCCATTGCAGCAGATGACAACAACATACAACCTAAAAGAGGCAAAGATTTCACATCAAATTCCAGCGAGTCAATTGATAATAATTATTACTATCAAAAAACTCTTTTAAACTCAATGGCTCACAGCACGTTTTTCCATCAGTTGGTTAATTAACTGCAGCGCACTCAATAAATAATAACGTTGTTTTTGTATTAATCTCAAATAACGACGAGTCGCTGGGATGCGGCTCACCATTTCTGATGCCGTATAAGGCTCTATTTCACAACGCCAACGGCCACTGCTAAACTCTATCTTGCAATGATTAAATTCCAGCTCTTCTAATGTTTGCCGAATAACGGGATATTCATTCAACCACTCGATAACTTTATGACCATCCATTTGTTTCGATACGAAATGGATATGTTTTTTCTTTATACTCCCACGGGTTTTTACTTCAATTGTTGCATTGATATCATTAGTACACTGGCCAGATACCGCAAAGCGGCTATATACGATAAAAGCGAGAAACAATTTTCTTGGTCGCTCAGTTACCTCAATGGTTAGCTCAGGCGCAGGCTGTACAAGGAGCACTCCAGGTGCTCCCCACTCACATGGATAAGGCGCCATGTCCTTTTCAACACGGTTAAGTGTCAATCCTGTTTGATATCCGGCAGGCAAACGTTGCTGAGTGAGCTTACCGATTCTTTCCCACAAAGATGGTTTAGGCGAGGTTACGTAATGGCTCAAGTTGGCCTCCTTCCATTTCTTCATCAGCAAAGGAATTCGATAAAACGGATTCAACATCTACAGGTTTAAATGGGTTAACTTTCTGTACGAAAACAGTCCAAATTAATGCATATCCTGCTGTTAAACCTAACATAATGGCAAAGGGAATATAGACATCCGACTTATTCATGCCAGGAGGAGTGATATACACAATAGCTAAAATAATTCCGACACTCGAAATAATTTGCGGTATAGGGAAAAAAGGCGAACGATAGGCACGATGTAAGTCAGGTCGACGAATGCGCAATAACACCACTGAAATCGTTACCAACAAGTAAGCCGTCCCCCAAGAACACACCGCCGCCAGTACCAATGGAATAATACGGTCAAGGTCACCTTGAATAGCAAAAGCATGCAAACATGGGATCATCACGGCGACTAAAATACCGAATACCGGGGTTTTGAAACGCGGGTGTAAATAAGCAAAAATGCGTGGTAATGCCCCATCAAGCGCCATTCCATAAAGAATACGAGGTACCGCTGCCATTAACGTATTAATGGTTGCTCCACCAGCCAATAATAATGCGACACCTATCCAATACTTCCCAAACTCGCCCATGACAATTTCAGCGAATGCAGGGATTGCCATCGGTGTTTCAAGTAAGCGTGTGCCTGTTTGCGGGTCAACGACCACATTTTCCACTTGGTTCGCTAGAGCTGCACCGAATAACACCATACAGAGTGCGACGCAGAATAAACCCGTGGTCATCGCGCGAGGGATCACCTTGGCAGAATTTTTAATTTCAGGCGCCATTGGAGTAACAAGTTCACAACCAACAAACATAAACATTGCCATCCCCACAAAACTAAGGATGAGCGTTGGATCCGTATTAAGTGGCTGACCGAACCAGCCGTCCATATCGACATGAAACGGCAACATCAAACCGCTCACACTAAAAATCACTAACGTAGACCACATGGCGAATGTCAGTACAACCTCGACCTTACCAAAGGCCTCAATACCAAATGCATTTAAAATCCCAAACGTGACAACTAATCCCACGCCGACCATCCAAGATGAATTACTGGTCTCTAGGACAGTATTGAGATGCTCAAAGTTAACGAGCGCCATAATTCCTGAAAGGATCGTTTCGGCAGTTCCTGCAAACACATGCACAATCAAATAAGCCGAAAGTGCGCCAGTTATCGCCCAAAAACGCCCCATTCCACACGATATATAGTCATATACCGACCCTGAAGTTGGTAGAATAGCCGCAGCCTCCGAAAATGTGGTTAGCTGAGCTTGCATCATAATGAAGCTGAATAACACCGCTAGGGCGAATGTATCACCACCAATACCGAATCCACTCGTAACGGTTAAAATAACGGGGCTAGCCATAATCAAGCCGGCAGAACTCGCCAATGTGGTCGGAAAGCCAACTTTCCCTTTTTCTAAATGTGTCGACAATTTTGAGGATAAATTCATTTTACATCCCTCTCACTCTCTACCCAGTCATGAATGTGAATTTTTTGTAAAAACAAAGTAACTACATATCCACTATAGAAATAAGCCTAAACAGGCTGCTATCGTCCTAAAGAACGATACCTAGAGAGAGGGGAAATAAAATGCAACTCGCGAAAAGTACCCATATTTTGAAGGGCAAAAAAAATAATCAAAGTAATATCAATATGTAGCAAATAAATCACTCATTAATATATTAATAAATAACTCCCTAAAGATACCAAAAAGCACCAAATCAATATTTATGGGGTTTTCATCAGTTTTAAATACTGCAATCAACTTCACGTTATTAATATGTTTATTTTATGTTAACTTCATTAAGAGGCATGATAATAATTCGATTAATACGCAAGGGAATATGATGACTTCACCATTATTCGAGCCTCATCAACAAACATTAATTGATTGCTGCCTAAATACCATTGCTCATATTATTCCGGTTTCCGCATTGGTGTATTACCTCGTGAATGATCATTGCCAGCCAGATAACTACGTTCTTCATGGGATCTCAGCAAAAATGCACGAAGAATATCTCACTTATTTTCACCAATTAGACCCTTTGCACCCTGACCATTTTCGCAGTGATGACTTACGCTTAGTGAGAATGGATTCTGAAATACGCCAGCAAAATCAGGCTTTTTTCCATGATTTTATGCAGCCAAATAACATGGCTGATATGGCAGAAATATTTATTCGCCGTAAAAATAAAATTATTGCGGGGATTTCGGTGCTGCGAGACAGCCCATTTAACCAGCAAGAAATCATGCGATTAAATGCTATCTTGCCTGTCGCTGAACTAATGACATTCGATGTGTTACCCGACTCGCTAGTGTCTTATACCCCTAAAGAACAAGAAATCATCCATTTAGTACGGGAAGGCGCAAGTAATAAGCGAATTGCATTATTATTGGGAGTTTCACTATCAACAGTGAAAACCCACTTACGCAATATCTTCACTAAAGCGAATGTGACGAACCGAACCGAGCTTGTATCATCAGGGTTTATCATTCGCCAAGAAAAGCTCTAATTTGTTTAACGACCACCTACGGCATCTATTTTCATCGCTTTCTCGACAATTAATCATTATCCACCTTCTTCATAACTCACGCTTTTACTTTTCCTGTATTGAAATACAAAAAAAACCGGCACGATGGCCGGGAAATGTTGATTAATTAAATATAAATCGAACACTAATAACGCACCATGACAGATTTTAACTCTGTGTAATACTCAATAAAGGCGCTACCAAATTCACGGCCAATACCCGATGACTTAACACCACCAAATGGGACTGCTGGGTCAAGGAAGGTATGCATATTCACCCATACGGTTCCCGCTTCAATGCGCGAAATCATACGCATCGCTTTACTGAGATCATTTGTCCATAAACTCGCAGCTAAACCAAATGGAGTGCTATTCATCATCTCAATAAGTTCTTCTTCATCATCGTAGCTTAAGAAAGTCCCTATTGGCCCAAATGTTTCCTCTTTCATCAATACATCATTTGGGCTATTAGCACGAATAATGGTTGGAGGCACAAAATACCCAGCACCTGCAATGGGCTGACCACCATAAATAATTTCACTGCCATCTTGGCGAGCTTTTTCAAATAGACCTAAGATTTTTTCATAATGCGCTTTATTTGCCAACGGCCCCATTTCGGTTGTTTCATCTAATGGAGAACCCACTTTCATCGCAGACAAACGCGTTTTTAGTTCTGCTAGTACTTCATCCATCAATTTAGAGGGAATATAGAACCGCTCAGCAGCCGCACAAATTTGTCCTTGATTTAGATATCCCGCTTCAATAATCCCATTAACAATTTTTTCAACCGGTAGGTCAGCTAAGAATGCAGCGCCGTTTTTCCCACCAAGTTCAAGTGTGACTCGGGTTAATTTACCTTCCATCGCTGAGCGCCCTACCGCCAGACCTGTTGGTACTGAACCCGTAAATGTCACTTTAGAACAAAGTGGATGATGAATCAGTGCAGGTCCAACTTCACGACCACCACCATTCACGATATTAATTACACCGTCAGGTACCCCTGCCTCTTTTGCTAATTCCACCACCCTTAGCATAGTTAGCGGGGTAAATTCACTTGGTTTCAACACAATCGTGCAACCGCATGTTAAAGCGGCAGCTAATTTCCAAATGGAAATCATGATCGAAAAATTCCAAGGAATGATACCGGCGACAACGCCAACGGGTTCACGCTGAGTAAATGCAGAATATTTCTCACCATTAAAAGAAGGCAATGAGACATTCAATGTCTCTCCACTGATTTTTGTCGCCCAACCGGCAAAATAACGCAAGAACTGGGCAGATGAGCCCACTTCAAGAAAACGAGATAATTGAATGGTTTTACCTGAACATAACGTCTCTAGCTGGGCTAATTCTTCAAGGTGTTTTTCAAGTAGGTCAGCAAGGCGGTTTAAGCAATTCCCTCTTTCCATTGGTGTGGTATTTGCCCAAACCCCTTTAAATGCGGTATGAGCCGCATCCATTGCGGCATCAACTTCGGCTAAAGTCCCTTCTTTTACTTTAGCAATAACCTGTTCAGTGGCAGGGTTAACAACATCAAAAAAAGTATCGCCCTTGCCAGAAACCGGTAACCCGTTGATAAAATGGCCGTGTTGACGCTTCAAGAACTCGCTGACTTCTGGTAATAGGGTTAACTCACTCATTGTTATCACTCCACTCAATAGAAACTAATTAGGCATTTACACAAGCTAGGTAATGTTTTACGAAGCGTGGTACATCAATTTCCCATAAAACTTCGGTACCTTTCGCAGCAAACCATGTATCACCTTTATGGTATTCAACCGTCACACCGGTTTTCACATCCGTTAACTTCACCGAACCTTCATGGACTGTCGCCATTTCATCAAATGGATACACCATTTTGAACTTACCTTTAGTGCAAGCAAAAATACCACAGGTTAGATTATCCGTTGGTTCACCGTGGATCATCGCAACACTCGCTTGAGGATCGCCTTCAACAACCACAGAACCTAAATTTGTCACGCTACCAATATTTAATAGTTCTGGCAGTGGTTTGTTTAACAGTAATGGACTAATCATAATTTTTTACCTTTAATCGATTTAAATAAACTAGTTAGGCGGATAACGAATTAACGGCGACCTTGCCAATAACCGGATGTTTGATGCATTATTTTTGCCAGTGAAACAATCACATTACGCATGCTATCTTTACCAATAATATTGGCGTGCGGGATAGAACTCATTAAGTCATAACGATGAGAACCTTCTACCATCCCTTCAGCCAGAACTTTGCACACAATCTGGCTAGGCGTAACACCAAAACCTGAATAGCCCTGCGCATAAAACACATTTTTATGTTGTGGTAATGAACCAATTTGTGGAAATAAATTTGCACTACATGCCATTGGTCCACCCCAAGCTAATTCAATTTTGACATCTTTGAGATAGGGAAAGACTTTTAGCATTAGGTTACGATTCCATGCTTTAAGGTCAGATGGAATGTATTCAAGAAAATGCGTTGAACTACCGAATAAGAGGCGATTTTCATTCGTCACTCGGTAGTAATCAATAACTGGACGAATATCACTATAAGCACCACGGATTGGGCTAATTTGCTCGATCAATTCATCAGGCAGCTCTTCCGTCATTAATTGATATGCATAAGTATTAATGGTCTTAGGGTAAATCGTCGGCTCAAGGCCATTTAAAAATGAATCACAAGCCCACAGCATTTTTTGTGCTTTGACCGTTCCCATCGCAGTTCTAACCTTGATGGTATTACCATACTCAACATTTAATACTTGGCTATTCTCAAATATTTTAGCGCCATATATTTCACTAACCGCTTTCGCTTCACCTAACAATAAGTTCAATGAATGTACATGCCCACCGCCCATGTGTTTGATACCACAGGTATAAGCATCAGAACCAATAATCTGTTTTAGTTCTGAGCCACTGTAAAATTCAATTTCTTCCTCAGGATCGACAGACTTGAAATCTTTTAGCCAACTACGCAAGGTCTTTTCTTGGCGCTTATTGCTTCCTAAGTATGCATAACCACGGCAAAAGTCTGCATCAATATCATATTTAGCGATGCGATCACGCATGATCCCTGCGCCCATATTACTGAGTTTAAAAATTGTTTCTAAACCCTCTGGCCCGACATATTTTTTAATTGCATCGATATCATGACCAATACCCGCCATCACTTGGCCGCCATTACGCCCTGAGCCACCGTAGCCAAGATGCCGTCCTTCCAAAATAGCGATATTGGTAACCCCTTTCTCACACAACTCAAGTGCGGTATGGATCCCAGAAAAGCCGCCACCAATAATCACGACGTCAACATCAAGATCTTCCTTTAATGTAGGAAAACGTAAGTCATATTTCTTAGTCGCAGCATAGTAAGTTAATGATTCTACTTGGTTATTCATTATGGATACCCTGTTTAGTATCTTTCGATAACCTGATTATCTTAACCTTACATTAACAATTACATATCCCTTTAGGGACATTCGAAACATAAAGTTAACAATTGTGATGCAAGTAGAATATTTAAATTATAATAAAATTTATAAAATCAAAAAATATAAGATTATAAACAATTAGTTATACAACTATTACCATATTAATAATGATGATTATTAATTGAATTTTAGTTTATTAAGGTCATCTAGACAAAAACAAAAAAATAACGCAGCAATAAAAAAGATAACAGCCATAAAACACTTTTAAATCATTAGGTTAAAATAAATATAAAAACACATTATACTTAGCTTAACCTATTCATTAATAAGTTAAATAATTCAACCTGTGAATTAATACTTAATTTTTGATAGATATTCTTACGGTGATTTTTCACTGTCCCTAAACTAATGAAAAGTGCCTGTGCAATTTGTGGTGAACCTTTGCCCGCTAAGATTAATTCGACAACTTCACACTCTCTCGGTGTTAACCCAAATCGTGTTTGCATGTCTGTATTTTGGTAGTGATTCGACACCGAAGAAGGAGAAACATCTTTATGAAGTTTGACCATACTACGAATGATATCGAAGGCGTCTTTAAGTGGCGCTTGCGTATATTTTTCCGAGAAAAAAGGCCTATCTTCATTACCAAAAAAAATACCTAACTGCCTATTAGTTGAAATATCTAACAGCAACCCTGCCTCATCGCACCACCCTGTTTTACGATAAAAATTGAGATAATAGTCTGTATGATAAAATCCTTTAGGTGCGAGTTCTTTTAGTGTTAATACTTTAGAAGCCCCGCCTTTTTGGATTTCTTGGTAGAATGGGTCCATTAAATAAGCACCTCGTTGATAGATTCTGTTAATACTATCGCTATTACGGCGCTCTACTTTGGAAAGAAATCGAGGTGGAGCTCCTTTTTCAAAGGAGTAAACAATCGCATTATCGAATGCAATAAGTGAAGACAACCATGATAATAAATTAGGATAAAACTGATTAGTTGCAACAGAATCAATAACATCAGGTAATCTTTCTAGATAGTTCTCCATTCTGCCTCCTCAATCATTAAGTCGTTAATAAAACCATCTGGGCGGTTTCATTTATATTGCTTAAAACTACATAAAGAACACATTATCTTTATAAACTCAACACGATTGTTATTAATATGTTAATCACATCACTCTCCATTAGTAACCCTAATGAATAATTTCATTACATTAGTATTCATAAAAATAGAACTTACATCACATAAAAATAAATATATCCATATATTATGTCAATTAAACGTAAATAACCTAATAAATGGAGAAATAATGTCTAACAATAAAATTATTATCGATTGTGACCCCGGCCACGATGATGCAATGGCAATTTTCTTAGCATTAGGCAATTCAAATATAGAGTTACTTGCGGTAACTACAGTCGTCGGAAACCAAACATTAGATAAAGTTACTCATAACGCACGCGCAATTATGGAATTCGTTAGTGCAAATGATATCCCTATCGCCGCAGGTTGCTCTAGGCCACTAGTGAGAACAATACAGACTGCGCCAGAAGTTCATGGTACAACAGGCCTTGACGGTACTCATCTCCCCGATCCCAAGCTCCCTATTGATCAGCGCCATGCTGTTGACCTAATTATTGATACACTCAAATCACATCCGCCTAAAACAATTACTCTCGTTCCTATTGGGGGGCTAACAAATATTGCTTTGGCAGTGAGAAAAGCACCTGAAATTGTAGAATTAGTAAAAGAAGTTGTTTTAATGGGAGGAGGCTACCATACAGGCAATCGAACTGCAGTCGCTGAATTCAATATCCTTATAGACCCTGAGGCTGCTCATATCGTGTTTAATGAAACTTGGCCTATCACTATGATTGGGTTAGATCTTACACATCAAGCAAGGCCAGACGACCAAATAATGGAAACAATTGCAGCGTTAAATACACCTGTAAGTGATTTTGTTGTTGAATCCCTAAATTACTACACTGCAGGTTACCGCAGACGTAATGGCTATACTAACCATGCCCCTGTCCACGACCTATGTGCTGTTGCTTATGTTATCGACCCATCCATAATGGAAACGATTAAAGCTCCGATTGATATCGAACTGCAAGGTGCTTTAACAACGGGTATGACGGTGACTGACTTTCGCCACCCCGCTAAAGCAGATTGCCACACGCAAGTCGCTACAAAGTTAGATAACCCAAAGTTATGGGATATGTTTATTGCTTCTCTAAAGCAATTAGCAAAATAGAAACAAAAAAGGTAGCCTATAAAAATAGCTACCTTTTCAGTAAATTATGATTTGATAATTTCTTTTAGTTTTGTGTAACGTCTAATTAATCGCCATTTTAATTTTACTGTAGTTGCATGCGCCCACACAATTTGCCAATAACCCTTATCAAAAAATAGTTGTACCATTTCCTTCTGTACATCTGGTGATTTGATGGCTAATAGCGCTTGAATCACCCCTAAGCCTTCCTTTCCTACCTGCCATAAACAAGCAGGGGCTTGTTTAACTTGTTCAGGATAACGCTGGTAAATATTTAACAGCATATCAATAATCTTCAAATAGGTTTTTATCTTACGGACTGAGCGCTCATCACCACTCAATGAGTGTGAAACAGATTGGTTATGGATTAAATATCGATAGTATTGTTCATTAATAAATTGCACGCGCTTTGCTACGAGCAACACTTCTGTTGTCCAAGGAATGTCTTGGTGATGTAATTTGGGCTCAAAGAAAAATTTGTGTTGGCGCAACATGTCTAAACGATATAAATTCAGCCAAGTTACATGCAAAAACTTGCGTGAACTTAAGCCAATTTCAAGCCACTCAGGGCCTGAAATCACCCCAGTTGACGGGACTTTATTCGGTGGGAAAATTGCCTTTGGAGCATCGCCATTAGTATAAACATAAGTCCCATTACAAGTTGCAACATCGAGGTCATTTGATAATGCGATTTCTAATAAACGCCCATACATTTGTGGGCTAATTTCATCATCAATATCAGGAAATGTAATGTATTTTCCCGTAGCCTCAGCCATCCCCGTATTACGAGCAACTGAGACACCTTGGTTTTCTTGATAAAGCACTTTCAAATGTACAAATTTATCTGCATAAGACTTAATGATATCTTCACTTTTATCTTTAGAGCCGTCATTTACAACAATCAGCTCCCAATTTTCTAACTTTTGCGCAATTAAGCTATCAAAAAACTGAGGTAAAAATTTTTCACCATTATATACAGCAACGACAATACTCAAAACTGGCTGAGAAGACATGTATTAACCCTATACCTATCTATTAAAATTTATTTATAAACTAAATAATTAAACCGAATATAAAGTAAAATAGCAGATAGCAATATGTTACTTTACTAAAATTAATAAGTTAGAAAAGAAAAAACCATATTGGTTCCACTGTCATAAAAATTTAATAATTCAAAATTCAGACTTATCAGTTGCAGTGGAATTATCTTATTTGTACATATGGTTTATGTTGTAGTGAACTAATTATCCATTAACTGACCTAATAAACATTAATGACACCTTAAAAAATATTGAGGATACCCTTGTGGCTGGAAGTAGCTTACTCACATTACTTGATGATATTGCCGCTGTACTAGACGATGTTTCCGTCATGACGAAAATGGCTGCCAAAAAAACCTCTGGGGTTTTAGGTGATGACCTCGCGCTAAACGCCCAGCAAGTCACAGGTGTTCGTGCAGATAGAGAGATTCCTGTTGTTTGGTCCGTTGCTAAAGGGTCATTTATTAATAAATTAATACTTGTTCCTTTAGCGTTATTAATCAGTGCCTTTCTTCCTTGGGCTATCACACCACTACTTATGATTGGTGGAGCCTACCTTTGTTTTGAAGGCGCAGAAAAAATAACTCATAAGCTCTTGCATTCTAACGTAAAAGATACTGTTTCCCAAAATCAATTACAGTTATCAGAAGAACAACTTAAGGAATTTGAAAGTAAAAAAATTAAAGGGGCTATTCATACTGATTTTGTTTTATCAGCCGAAATTATTGCCATCACACTAGGTATTGTTTCCACTACCACTTTTATCAACCAAGTGGCCGTACTCTCTATCATTGCTATCGTAATGACTATCGGTGTATATGGCTTAGTTGCAGGGATTGTCAAATTAGATGACTTAGGCTTTTATTTACAGAAGAAAACCTCTTCTTTATTAAAAAAATTTGGTAATTCATTAATTTATGCCACTCCTTATCTGATGAAAACATTATCTGTTGTAGGGACTGCCGCGATGTTTATGGTCGGTGGTGGTATTCTAACCCACGGTATCAGCTATATTTCAGAATGGATCACCGAAATATCCTTTACAGCAACCTTAACGCCTATCATTGGCAGTACTATGCAGTTTATCTTACCAACTATAATTAATTTATTTTTTGGGCTAGTAACAGGCCTAATCCTTGTTGCGATAATCTCACTATTCAAAAAATTTAAAAAAGCTTAAAACAAAAAGGTAGCTCTATCGATTAGGGCTGCCTTTCTTTCTATCATTGATATGATTATCAAAGACACTTTCGATGTATATTATTTTACATATTGATTTACTTCGATATTTAAACTGATCTAAATCAAAAGAAACTCATCTTTAATTTACGCTATAATACGTAAACCTATTTCCAGTCAAACCAAATTTAATCTTATATATCAATAAATAAAAGCATAAAACTTAAAGAAAAATTTTATTTTTTATTCTCTATATCGTTATAGGTCCAAAAAACTACTACCAAAGTAGTATATTTAATATTCGACCCTTTATGAACAATACGAGAAATATGCATTTTAAGTTCGCTAGCGCTACTCTTTAAGGAAGTGACACATGCCCACACTGTATCGCCGATTTTCAATTATTAACCAAGTGATCGGCCTTATGCTACTTATTGCGATCTTAGGAATTATTGGGATGACGATTTCCAATCGAATGATTTTAAGTGTGCAGGGTAACGCTCATGCAATAAATAAATCTGGTTCACTACGAATGCAGAGCTACAGATTGCTTTCTCTAGTCCCTTTAAATACCCAGAATCAGCGTTATCTCGATGCATTAGAATCTGACCTCATCAGCCCAGAGCTGACTCAAGTTGTAAATATCGAAAATTTAACGCCTCAATTTGATGAACTCTACAATTATTGGTTACATATCTTAAAACCCTCATTAATGGAAGCAAATACACCTAACGATGCAAGATACGAAGTTATATCATTTGTAAGTAAACTAGATGAATTAGTTCATAACATTGATGAGAAAACGGAAAGAAAGATTGCTTATGTTGCCATGACACAACTGATTTTCATCAGTTTAGTATTCTTATTACTTATGGGAACTATCTGGCACCTGAGAAGAAAAATTTATTACCCATGGGTTAAATTATTATCAATGGTCAATGCGATTGGACGAAAAGATTTTAGCCAACGCTACCCTAAAAATAATAGGCAAGATGAATTAAATGCGCTAGGAGAAACTCTGAACCAGATGTCGGATGAATTAGCGCTAAGTTATCATCAGCTTGAAGAAAGAGTCGCAGAAAAAACTGCAGACTTAATCACAAAAAATAAGGTGTTATCTTATTTATATCAATCAAACCAAATCCTTCATTCCTCGGATCCCCTCTACTTGCGATTACAAAAAGTTCTTATTGAACTAGAAAACATTACCATACTCAAAAATCTGAGTTTACGGTTGTATGAAGAAAGCAATGAAGCATATTTTCATGAAATATGCTGCCATTCAACCGGGTTATCTGAAGCGAATACAAAGCAACTAAAACAACAAGTCACAACCGAGAAACCTCTTAGCTTGCAATGGGATTTATCAGACAATATGCATCGTTATGGCATTATTATTGGTGAGATTGAAGATAATCAAATACTTTCAGATGAACAAAACAATCTCGTTTCTGTTTTAGCAAAACAAATTTCTGGCATGTTAGCAATGGAACACCAAATAGAACAACAGCAACAGTTGCTTATCATGGATGAACGTTCTGCTATTGCCAGAGAACTCCATGACTCTATCGCCCAGTCTCTATCTTGCTTGAAGATGCAAATTAGTTACCTGCAATTACAACCTGAACCATTACCAGAAAAGCCACAACAGTTGTTAACGGAAATGCGCAGCGAGATTAATACCGCATATAGTCAATTGAGAGAGCTATTAACCACATTTAGGCTTAAATTAACGGAGCCAGGTCTGCTCCCCTCATTAGAAAGTACCATTAATGAATTTAGCGAACGTATGGGGTATAAAATAGACTTAAATTACGACCTACCCGCAAAAAGTATTTCACCGCATCAATCTATTCATATTATACAAATAGTCCGAGAGGCATTAACCAATATTTTAAAACATGCTAATGCAAAATGGGCTGAGGTTTCATTAAACCAGTATGATGGTATTGTGACTATTACAATTACTGACGATGGTACAGGGATCACGTCAAATACTGATAAACTTAATCATTATGGGCTTATTATTATGAGAGAAAGAGCATTAAGCCTTAATGGCAACTGTTGTATTACACCTAGGCCTCAAGGTGGAACAGAGGTAAAAGTTACCTTCCCTTTATCTGACGCTTAACATACCGGAAAAATCATCTATGGAAAATACAAATATAGTGAACGAAAAATCAACCATTCTACTTATTGATGATCATCCGATGCTAAGAAATGGAGTCAAACAATTGATTAGTTTGGAACCTTCATTACAAGTTATCGGTGAAGCGGGAGATGGTAAAACAGGTATCCAAATCGCTGAAGAGCAAGATCCTGACCTTATCTTACTGGATCTCAACATGCCAGGCATGAATGGTTTTGAAACTCTTGATGAACTTAGGAAGCGAGAGTTGTCAGGTAGAATTATTCTTTTTACCGTTTCTAACTATAGTGATGATTTAGTCAATGCACTAAAAAGAGGTGCAGATGGTTATTTACTAAAAGATATGGAACCTGAAGAGCTTATCGTAGCCCTTAAAGAAGCAGCAAGCGGTAAGTTAGTTGTTAGCCCAACATTAGCATCTGTACTTGCTGAATCACTAAGAGATAACACCACACAGGATGACAATAATATTGCTTCATTGACACCAAGAGAAGCCGATATTTTAGAACTGATCTCTCAGGGTTTATCAAATAAAATGATAGCTCGTAAACTAGATATTGCAGAAAGCACAGTAAAAGTACATGTTAAACATTTACTTAAAAAACTCAATTTAAAATCAAGGGTCGAAGCTGCAGTTTGGGTTTTACAACAAAAATAATTTTATACTCGCAGCTATATAACCTTATGATAGCTGCGAGTAAAAAATAATTATGTTTATTAGTAAATAGCTCTAATATGCAAACTTATATTTTTAATTATACTAAACTACTGAAATCATTTTTATGAAGGAAAATAATATAAATGGAAGATGAATTAATTTTAGTAAATGAACATGATGAACCTATTGGTGTTATGCCTAAATTATTGGCGCATCAACTCGGTCATCTGCACCGAGCATTTTCAGTATTTATTTTTAATGAGCAAAACGAGCTACTGATTCAACAGAGAGCTCTTCATAAATATCATTCAGCTGGGCAATGGGCAAATTCTTGCTGTAGCCATCCTAAACCTAATGAAGATACTCAGAAAGCCGCTGAACGTAGACTTCAAGAGGAGCTAGGCTTTGCCACTCCATTAACGCATATAGGTTCCTTAATTTATAAAGCTGATGTTCAGGGAGGATTAATTGAACATGAGTATGACCATATCTTTATTGGACATTATAACAAGAATATCCAACCAAATAGAGAAGAAGTCTCATCTATAAGGTGGGTAAATATTACTCAATTAAAACAAGAGATCCTTCTTAATCCTGAAGTTTTCACACCGTGGTTTAAAAAAATATTGGAAGAATTTCCTTTATTAGATTTCAAATAAATATGTTTTATCATATTTTTATTTATAACTTAATTTTCTAATCTTGCATTTTAATTATAAAAATATTTATCTAAACCTAGAAATATTATAAAAAACACATTATAGATGAAAAATAATTTAATTAATTATTCTTAAATCATTAATTAATAATAGCACTAGTTTAATTTCAGGATAGAAGCATGATAAATTTGTTAATATTTCACCACCTTCAATAATAAATATTATTCTTAACTTTAACTTATCAAATACATTCTATTTATCAGTAAAATTCCATTATATTATCCTATTTATATAATAAGTAATCATATAAAATTCACTACAACCTTGCTAACTATATTTTTTGATTCTTTTACCAGATATATCTAAATTACCAAATATGTTTTTAATTACCATAACAAGTGAGTTGTTACTCACTACTTTATATCTACTAAAAACATTCCCCATTTCAATACATTAGCAATAAGTTAGCTATTCTATGGTATACAATACTATGTATTTAAACGTCCAACTCCCATAACTAGTGAGCTGTTACTCACTACTTTATATCTGCTAGAGACATTCCCCATTTCAATACATTAACAATAAATTACCTATTCTATGGTATACAATGCTATGTATTTAAACGTCCAACTCCCCATCACTAGTGAGCTGTTACTCACTAACTTTGCATTTAATATATCCGTTCATTACACCAATACAACCGCTTCTCCACCATTGCTTCTCCTACCCCTGTCATCCCACCATCGCCAACAGCCACCGCCTCCTTCAACAAGTGAGTTGTTACTTACTACTTTGA
>NZ_JAMPOL010000028.1:0-92240 GCF_028480325.1 Providencia sp. PROV182
CCCCTGAGTTATTGACAGTAACTCTATGTTATTTTTATCAGAAAGCACGTTGATAAGGCATAATGCCACTTTCTAACATCTTCTGACTACCTAAACTATGATTGTTATTTAGGCCTCTAAGTTCCACATTGATTGACCATTTATTATCATATTCACTGCTGAACTTCTCTTTTTGCCAACCAACTATCTTACGTTCATAGCCAAGATTGACCGCCCAGCAGCAAGTATTGTATTGCAAACCAACAAGTTGGCTCGCAGGTTGCTGTTGTTTGGTATCATAATAATATGAGCCCACAAAACCCCAGCGCTCGCTTAATGGCCAACTAACTACAGTACCCACCTGTGAAATACCACGTTGGTATTCAGGCAGTGTATAGGTATAGCCGCCATTCGCAGTATCTTCACGACGGAAGGTCGCTTGAATATAATCGCGGTCAACGAAACGGTAGTTCAACTGAACTAAACGATCGGCATCTAAACGGTATTCTGCAACCGCATTCCCCATGGTGACATTACCGAGGCGGCGGTCATATTGTAAACCACCACGCAAGCCCCAGTTATCATCAATTCGCCACATAGAGTCGGTGGCCCACAATAATGAACCAGTGTTACTTTTATCATCAATTGGGCGATTTGAATCACCCGCACGTGGGCGTTCGAAATAATAAATTTGACCTACTGAGAAATTAAACCGCTCAGCTAAAGCATCATCATACACGCGGGTTGTAACACCTGTGGTGAACTGGTTTGCAGAGGCGATACGGTCAAGGCCACTGTAAATTCGGTCACGGAATAAACCACTATAGTCTGACTGCAACAATGAAGAGTCAAAGTTATTGATATTATCTTGATCTTTATACGGAATATATAAATATTGGACACGTGGTTCTAATGTTTGAACGAAATCACTACCTTGGAAAAGGTCTCGTTCGAAGACAACTTTTGCATCGCTTTTAAACATTGGTAGAACACGTGTCACATTTTTTTCTAAGCTTTTATCTGTATTCGAGCGTGGGATATCTTGGTCGTAATGAGTCGCATACAATTTGATGCTGTTATTCATATTCGCCCAGCCATTAGATAATGGCAGGTTTACTTCTGGCTCGATGTGTAAGCGAGTTGCATCAGGGTTATTTTTCCCCACACTCGTAAAGCGAGCAGCTTGTGCGTAAGTATGCACATCAAAGGCACCTAAATTATTTTTATAATAATTGAAGTCCACTTGTGGCTCTGCTTTATAAGCTCGTTTGTTGGGGTTATCAGCAAAAATTTGGAATTGTTTGTGAGTAACTTTTGCATTCCAGTTTGTATCTGAATAACCTGCACTGAATTTTTGAGTGGCATAGCCATCAGTGGTACTACCATACTGGGAACTAAAGTCAGTAAAATAGCTAGGGTCGCTCACTTTGGTATAGTCAGAGCTGAAGTTCCAGTGTTCCGCGTAAGTCCCAGAATGGCGCCAATAGAATAACCAACGGTCATCACTATCACGGTCTTCACGCTTACCACGTTCTTTGTCCTTGATATAAGCTCGGTCATGATTTAGAAAATCAAAGGCCACGGTGCCTGTACCAGGAGCAATGAGATAACGGAATTCATTGTTTAATTTTACACCACGGTGGGTCATAAACTGTGGGGTAATCGTGGCATCGTAGTTTGGCGCAATATTCCAATAATAAGGTAATGAGAACTCTAGCCCATCGTTACTTGAATAGCTTCCCGTCGGAATTAAAAAACCGGAACGGCGTTTATTACCAATCGGCAATTGCATATATGGGCTATAGAAAATAGGCACGTCACCCACTTTAAAACGTGCATGCCAAATTTCAGCCACTTCTTCTTCGCGGTCGATAATCACTTCAGAGCCCGCAACGCTCCAGCTATTATTGCCGGGCAAACAGGTCGTGAATGTGCCATTTTCCATAATAGAATAACGGTTTTCACCACGCATTTTCATTTTCGTCGCATCACCACGTCCCTGACGGCCTACCATCATGTAGTTACCATCATTCACATCAGTGTTTTTATTATCTAAGTTAGACCACGCAGAAGGGCCTTTTAAGATAATTTGTGGGTCATCGTAGTGAACATTACCGGTGGCGGTTACTTCACGGACAGGAAGTTCACCCGCAGTTTCTGTTTGCGTGAGTTTAACCTTATCAGCGGTTAATGTTTGGTTCCCTTGTTGAATATCGACATTACCTTCATATTCAACAAAATTCGGGTATTCACCACGGACATCTTCAGCGGTAATGTGAATCGGCAGGTCGTTAGGGTCACCTTTTACAATCGGTTTTGTGTAAACAGGGACACCCAGCATACACTGCTGTGCAAGGTCAGCATGCGCTTGCTGACTATAAATTGCCGCCCATACCATGGTGGCGAGTAGTGTTGGATAGCTTTTTTTCATCATTAAATATGGGGTTCCGTCATCATTGGCATCGCCAGCAAACGCTCAAAGACTAACTTAGCCAACCACTTTGCGCCAGTATAATGTAAGAAACTTTACGCGCGGGTAGTTATGCATAGAGCTGAATGAATAGTATGATAATGCAAAATTGCATTTTGAGCATTGAAGAATTGAGGGATATATGCACTATTGGGGCAAAATTATTGGCGTTATACTCGCAATCGTCTCTGGATTGGGTTTTTGGGGGGCGCTAATTGGGTTAATTATTGGGCATGGTTTTGATAAAGCATCGATTCAACGTAAATTTGCAGGGAGAATGAATAAGCGTGATCGCCAAATTATTTTCTTTGCTAGCACTTTCCAAATTTTGGGGCATTTAACGAAGTCCAAAGGCCGTGTAACCGAGACAGATATTCAGCTTGCAACCAATTTAATGGACAGAATGCAATTACACGGAGAAACACGAAAAGCGGCTCAACAAGCATTTAGAGAAGGCAAATCCCCTAACTTTCCATTACGTGATGTATTAAAACAATTACGTATGGCCTGTTATGGCCGTTTTGACTTGATTCAGATGTTTCTGGAAATTCAATTACAGGCAGCTTTTGCAGATGGGCAGCTACATCCGAACGAACGAAAAGTATTGTTTATTATTGCCGAAGAATTAGGGATTTCTAAGGTTCAGTTTGAACAGTTCTTGGATATGATCCAAAGTGGTCGCCAATTTGGCCAAGGGTACTCTCAGCAGCAATCAGGCGGGTATTATCAGCAATCAAATGGCCCAACCCTTGAAGATGCTTGTAAAGTCCTTGGTGTGTCCCCGAGTGATGACCCAACAAAAATTAAGCGTGCCTATCGTAAATTAATGAGCGAACATCACCCAGATAAATTGGTTGCGAAAGGTTTGCCGCCAGAAATGATGGAGATTGCTAAGCAAAAGGCGCAGTCTATCCAAGCCGCTTATGACTTAGTTAAGAAGGAGCTCGGCTTCAAATAAATTTCCCCGTCATATTTCGCGCCGCAGCGTTGTTGGCTGCGCTCGCGAACCCTAGTCACATACTACTGTATGCTCCTAGGAATTCGCTCTCTTGCCGCCTAGCTGCATCACGAACTATTTAGGGGAAATCAGGCTAACGAAGAAAAACCAAAAAATCTCGCTTTGTTGTCTTCATTCATGAACCCTAGTCACGTAGTTATCTACGCTCCTAAGGATTTGCTCTCTTGCCGCCTAGCTGCAACACGAACTATTTAGGGGAAATCAGGGGAATAATTAAAATGGATTATTTCGCTTCCGTTTTTTGTTGGCTGCGCTCGCGCACCCTAGTTACATAGTTATGTATGTTCTTAGGGTAAAAACAAACGGGAAAATAATCAGCGCAAAAATAGAGTGAGTTAATTTCTGCACTGGTAATATTGAAATCTAATCAATCGATTAGAGACCGTTAAAAATCCGGTGGGCAGGTAAAATGCATTGGCGTGCCGTATTCAGGGTGGGTGATGTATAATTCCTGAGCATGTAATTGTAAGCGAGTAGCTAGCGCTTTGGCCTCATCGTGTGCATAGAAGCGATCACCAAGGATAGGGTGACCTAATGCTAACATATGGACTCTAAGTTGGTGCGAACGACCCGTAATAGGGGAAAGCTTTACGCGAGTGGCTTGTTCTTCGTATTGTAAAACTTGGTATTCAGTTTGTGCTGATTTCCCTGTTTCGAAACACACTTTTTGCTTAGGGCGGTTTGGCCAATCACAAATTAGCGGCAAATCAACCAAGCCTTCTTCTTTTTCTAAATGACCCCAAACACGAGCAATATAGAATTTTTTCGGCTCACGCTCTCTAAATTGGCGTTTAAGTTCACGCTCAGCTTTTTTGTGCAGTGCCACAACCATTACGCCACTTGTCGCCATATCTAACCGATGTACGGATTCAGCGGCGGGAAAATCACGCTGAACACGGCTCATAATGCTGTCATGGTGCTCCGGCGCTTTTCCGGGAACAGAGAGTAACCCGCTAGGTTTATTCACCACAATGATGTGATCATCTTGGTAAAGTATATGCAACCAAGGTTCAATAGCAGGTTGGTAGGGTTCCATCATAACGTGTGTAACTCCGAAGCTTTTAAATAATTTCTCCCTCAGATGAGGGAGAAATAAGTGACTATTTTAGTTTACGCTTACTATAATTCAAATTACTAATAATAAGCTATTTGAATGAGCGACAGCGTACTCACAGCAAGTCGGCTACTGATGAGTTACCACAACTAAACGAATCGCATCTAGTCGCCATGTAGCTTGGTCGATATTAGTCATCAGTTGTTGGCGTTCTTCCTCAATAATATCAAGCTCTTCATCACGGATATTTGGGTTGACCGCTTTTAGTGCTTCTAAACGAGAAAGCTCCAACGTTAGCGCCTTATCAGCCGCTTCTTTTGCATTTTCTATCAATGCCTTGGCTTCTTTTTCGATCATCGGCTCAGATAAGCGTAATACCGAATGAACCTCATTTTGTACTGCATTGACCAGTTTGCTTGCCATATGGCGGTTAATGGCATTTAATTGGCGGTTAAAACTTTCAAACTCAACTTGAGATGATAAGTTATTACCTTTTAAATCAATTAATAAGCGTACCGGAGTTGCGGGTAAGAAACGGCTAATTTGCAGGTTCTTAGGTGCTTGCGCTTCCACAACGTAAATCAGTTCAGTCAATAAGGTGCCAACAGGCAGCGCTTTGTTTTTCAATAAAGAAACCGCACAGCTGCCGGTATCGCCAGATAGCACTAAATCTAAACCATTACGAATAATAGGGTGCTCCCAGCTGATAAACTGCGTGTCTTCACGAGAAAGCGCTTGCTCTCTATCAAACGTGATGGTGCAACCATCTTGAGAAAGTCCTGGGAAATCAGGTACTAACATATGGTCTGAAGGTGTGAGGATAATCAGGTTATCACTTTTATCTTCTTGATTAATACCGACAATATCAAAAAGATTGAGAGCAAAGTTAACCAATTCAGTATCATTATCACCTTCGCCAATTTCTTCAGCCAACAGATTACCAGACTCGCCACCGTTTGAATGCATTTCAAGTAAACGGTCACGGCCTTGTTCCAATTGCAATTTCAAGCTGTCATGCTCTGCACGGCAGGTTTTAATAAAATCATCAAAACCTTCTGTGACTGTCGGTTCAGCCATAAATTGCAGTAATGGTTGGTAGTATTTATCGTAGATAGCTCGGCCTGTTGGGCAGGTATGTTCAAAGGCATCTAAGCCTTCGTGATACCAGCGGATCAACACAGATTGTGCGGTATTTTCTAAATAAGGCACATGAATGCTGATATCACGGCTTTGTCCAATACGGTCTAAACGGCCGATACGTTGCTCGAGTAAGTCTGGATTAAACGGCAGGTCGAACATCACCAACTGGTTAGCAAATTGGAAGTTACGCCCTTCAGAACCGATTTCAGAACATAATAGAACCTGCGCGCCTTCTTCTTGAGAGGCGAAATAGGCAGCAGCTCGGTCACGTTCTAATAACGATAACCCTTCGTGGAACACGGCAGCACGAATCGCTTCGCGTTCACGTAACACTTGCTCCAATTGTAGTGCAGTTGCGGCTTTCGCGCAGATCACTAACACTTTTTCATGGCGGTTTGCGGTCAAAAAGCCCATTAACCACTCAACCCGCGGGTCAAAGTTCCACCACGTGGCGTTTTCACCTTCGAACTCTTGGTAAATTTGCTCAGGGTAGAGCATTTCTTTTGCACGTGTTTCAACGTCTTTTTTACTGCCCATAATACCAGCCACTTTAATTGCGGTTTGGTATTGGGTGGGCAATGGCATTTTTAACGAATGCAATTCACGACGAGGGAAGCCTTTGACGCCATTTCGGGTATTTCTGAACAACAGGCGGCTAGTACCATGGCGGTCCATTAACATGTTGATCAGCTCTTGGCGCGCGGCATTGCCATCTTCACCTTCAAGGTTTGCAGCCTTTAGCAGTGGTTCGATATCTTGTTCTTTGATTAATTCGTTAAGTAAATTTTGCTGGTCATTAGTCAGTTTGTCACCCGACAGCAACAGTGAAACCGCATCAGCAACAGGACGGTAGTTTTCTTGCTCAGCAATAAAGTCTTGGTAATCATGAAAACGGCTAGGGTCAAGTAAACGCAAGCGAGCGAAGTGGCTTTCTTGGCCAAGTTGCTCTGGTGTTGCCGTTAATAGCAAAATAGAAGGAATATTTTCAGCTAATGTTTCAATAACTTGATATTCGCGGCTCGGGGCGGTCTCACTCCACTGTAAGTGGTGAGCTTCGTCGACGACCATCATATCCCAGCCTGCTTCAACTAATTGGTCAAAACGCTGCTTGTTACGACGGACGAAATCCAGTGAACACAGAACGAGTTGTTCTGTTTCAAATGGGTTATCACTATCATGCTGTGCTTCACTGTAACGGCTATCATCAAACAAAGAAAAACGCAGATTAAAGCGGCGTAGCATCTCAACCAGCCATTGGTGCTGTAAGCTATCAGGAACAATAACTAAGACGCGCTCTGCACGGCCTGCCATTAATTGCTGGTGGATAATCATCCCCGCTTCAATGGTTTTACCTAAGCCGACTTCGTCAGCGAGTAATACACGCGGATGGTGGCGTTTTCCCACTTCATTGGCAATATGTAATTGGTGTGGGATCAGGCTTGCACGAATACCGCGTAGGCCTGTCGCTTGATGTTTGACTTGCTCGCTTTGGAATTTGCGCGCACGGAAGCGTAAAGCGAAACGGTCCATACGGTCAATTTGCCCAGCAAATAGACGATCTTGCGGCTTATTGAATGTGAGTTTGCTGTCAAGGAACACTTCTCTAAGGCTCACACCGGTTTCTTGCGTATCTAAACGTGTGCCGATGTAAGTCAATAATCCTTTATCTTCTTCAATGCTTTCAACTTGAAGTTGCCAGCCTTCGTGACTGGTAATGGTATCACCTTCATTAAACATCACTCGGGTAATAGGGGCATCACTGCTAGAGTAAAGGCGGTTTTCGCCACTAGCAGGAAAAAGCAACGTTACCATACGGGCATCAATTGCCACGACGGCACCTAATCCAAGTTCGCTTTCTGTATCGCTGATCCAGCGTTGACCAAGAGTAAATGGCATAGATTTAACTTAATTCCATAAAATTGAGAGTTTATTTTTTAGATTTTTTAAGACAATTTTTATCAGTGTCTTCGCCCAGTGTTGGTGTAGCTCATTAATAGTTACACAAGGAAGAGTTCGAATTATTTTAAAAATAGTCGTTACCTGATGATTAATTATACACATTTAATTATTCAAATTGCAGCAAAGTGAGCACTAAGGCGTTTGCTGGGCTTGTGGCCGAGACAATGAATCAGTCTATTTGAATTATAATGAGTATTGTTGATTATCACGCATAATTTGTGTAGCCAGACGTGCGAGACACCAAAGGGGCGATATATTAATTCAACCGAAGGCTATCGTCACCTGTTAAAAAAACATCAAAGGTAGAATAAATTTTAAAACAACAGGGTAATTTGCCCAGTTAGCAGGGTATCAAAGTCATCTTGTAAGAAAGGCAAGATAGCATCTGCTATTGGTTTGATTTGCTTGGAAATATAATGTTCGTAATCCGGTTTTGCCGTGATGATTTCCAGCGGTTCAGGCCCTGCCTGAGTGATAATATAGTTTATCCAACCACCATTTTGATATTGCAAAGGGCGCTGTAATTTTAAATTATAGTCATCAGCGTTACGAGCAGCTCGAACATGCGGAGGAACATTTTTTTGGTAATCAGTCAATTTTCGGCGCAGACGTTTACGGTAAACTAAACGGTCATCATATTGGCCTGAACGAATATTTTGCACATATTCACGAATATATTCACGGTAAGGTTGGCGATAAAAAATACGGGTATAGAGCTCTTTTTGGAATATTTGTGCTAAGGGGGTCCAGTCCGAGCGAATGGTTTCCAGCCCTCTAAATACCATGGTGTCTTTACTCAGCCCTGCATAGCGTTTTTTACTCCCCATTTCAGCACCACGTACCGTTGGCATCAAAAATCGGCGGTAATGGGTTTCATATTCAAGCTCTAAAACCCCCTCTAATTGCCATTCTTCAGCTAAATGTTTTTTCCACCAGCTATTCACGTAATCACGTAAAGCAAAGCCAATTTTTTGCGCTTGCTCTTCATTGTGGGCGTCTCGTAACCATACAAATGTGGAGTCGGTATCCCCATAAATAACTTGGTAACCCTGTGACTCAATCAAACGTTTGGTTGTACGCATAATTTCATGGCCACGCATGGTGATTGATGCAGTCAGTCTTGGGTCAAAAAAACGGCACCCTTCAGCGCCTAGTACCCCAGCAAATGCGTTCATAATAATTTTCAACGCTTGGGATAGTGGCGCATTATGCTCTTTTTTGGCTTTATCCCGTTCTTGCCAGATATGGCTGACAATATCGGGTAAACAGTGGGTTGTACGAGAAAACCAAGCTTGGCGAAAACCAGGAACAGAATATTCAAGGTCTGGATGCGCTAATCCTTCAATCATACCCGCAGGGTCGATGAGAAAAGTTCTAATAATTGAAGGATATAGGCTTTTATAATCCAAAACTAATACGGAGTCATATAGCCCAGGTTGGGAGTCCATGACAAAGCCCCCGGGGTTCAGTTGCATTTTATGTTCCGTCAGGTTGGGAGCGACAAAGCCAAGGCGGTGTAGACGGGGAATATAAAGGTGTGAGAATGCTGCAACAGATCCGCCCATTTTATCAACAGCAAGGCCAGTTACTGTTGAACGTTCTTGCAAGAAAGCCATTAAATCCGTTTTTTCAAAGATCCGATGGACTAAAATACAATCTTGAATATTGTAGTGTGCTAGAGCGGGTTTATCGTGAGCAAAGCGGCGGTTGATTTCATCCATTCGGTCATAAGGGGTATCAATCGCTTTACCTTCGCCAAGGAGTTCTTGAGCGACAAACTCTAAACTAAATGATGAAAAACTCCATGTTGCTGCTTTTAATGCATCAATACCATCAATAATTAACCGGCCTTCAGCAGCGGCAAAAAATACCCCTTGCTTAAAGCCATGCTCTCGCCACTCCAATTTTTTGTTTTGTCGACCAAACAATAATGGGATGCCATAACGCTCAGCATGCTTTTGTAATACTTGTAAGTCGAATTGGATTAGGTTCCAACCAATGATGGCATCAGGGTCATATTGGTGAAGCCATTCATTGAGCTTATGAAGTAATTGCGGGCGGCTATTCACATAGATTAAGCGATGTTCAGAGCTCAATGCAGGCCCTTGTTCTGGCCCTAACATAAATACCACATTGTCACCACAGCCAGACAGCCCTATAGAATAGAGTTCACCATGTTGGCTGGTTTCGATATCAAGGGAAACAGCTTTGATTAAGGGACGGTAGCCTTCGCAAGGTTTTAGTTGAAATTCTCCTTGCTGATTTTGAGAAAACCAGACAGAGGCCGCGATAAAGCGTTCCATTAGATACCGTTCACTTGGGCGAATATCTGTTTCTAATAATTCGACACCCAATTCGTTGCAGCTTTTTTCAAGATTCTGTAATTGTCGATATTGCTGGCAATAAATCGCATAGACTTTTTCGCGTTTAAAATCAATTAATCCAAGGAGCCGGTAGGTAATATTGGGTTGTTCATCTAATAGATGTTTTACTTGAGGGAATTGAGATTCAGCTAAAAAACCAATGGCTTTTTGATAGGGAACAGTGACCTTTTGAGGTTGGTTATTAGTGAGTAGCCAATAAGAGACCTCAACACCGTGGCGGGTGTCTTTCCAGTGACGGCTAAGAATAAAGCCTCTTTCTGCTGGAGCGATAAGTTGGGTCATTAGGCTACTCGCATAAAAAATAGTTACGATAAATATACGCGAATAGTGTGAATTTATACAGTGCTAATTATTGGAAACGCTTATGATACTCAGTAAAGCAGACGCAGCGCTTTGTCCCTGTAATAGGTATTGAGTATCACCATCGTAGGCAATATTACCTTCTGCAATAACCAGTGTCCGCGGGGCAATTTGTAAAGCATCATCAACATTATGAGAAACCATTAACAATGTGATTGATTTTTCTGCACAAATTTCCCTGAGTAATAGCAGCATTTCTCGGCGTAATGCAGGGTCGAGAGCTGAAAAAGGCTCATCAAGTAATAAAATTGGTTGATTGCGGATCATGCAGCGTGCTAATGCCGCGCGTTGACGTTGCCCCCCCGACAGTTGTGCTGGTAACCTATCTAAACATTCACTCAGGCTGACACGGCTCGCCATTTGCTCAACTCGCTGAATTTGCGTTTTATTCAGGCGTAAATTGGGTTGCAGTCCAAGACCAATGTTTTGCCGGATTGTCAGGTGTGAAAATAAATTATTTTCTTGAAATAACATAGAAACAGGGCGCTTAGCCGGAGGGCTAAAAGTATGGTCTTCGCCATTGAGCGCAATTGTACCGCTTTTGGGAAATTGAAAGCCGCTAATCAAGCTTAATAGCGTACTTTTCCCTGCACCACTTGGCCCCATAACTGCCACAGACTCACCGAACTGAACAGAAAAATCAAATGACATTGTCAGGTTGTCGTATTGGTAATCTAGCTGAGTCAATTTAATCATGGTGTTTTCCTGAGATACGTTCAATCAAGCTAAATAAGCAAAAGCAAAGTAATAATAATAACATGGCCGTAACAGCCCCATCGTTTGACCGGTAAGCCCCTATTTGCTGATAAAGATAATAAGGGAGCGTGCGGAAGTTATCATTGCCAAATAACGCGACAACACCAAAATCACCAATTGAGATAACACAAGCAAATGCGAGAGCTTGGGATATAGGTTTGCGTAATGCTTTAAGTTCAATAAGTTGGAAACGATTAAAACCAGAAATGCCAAGTGATTGGCACAATGGGTTATAGCGCTCAGCGCTGTCTCGCATGGGGTTTTCTAATACTTTTAACGCATAGGGAATGGCTAACAAAGCGTTAGTCATGATAACTAATGGGTAAGGGGATTCAGGTAAGCCCACCGTTTCATTAAAAAAGATAAAAAAACCTGTCGCGAGCACGATACCGGGCATGGCTAAAATAATTAACCCACTAAGTTCTAAGACTTGCCCTAGACGAACTGCTTGGCGTAAGCGCAATTCACGGCTGCTCCATAACAACATTAAGGTAAGTACCACGCAGACAGTACCAGCACACAGTGCAATAAACACAGAGGTTGCCGTGGCTTGCCATAAGGCGGGTTGCTGCAATACAGCCCAAAGTTGCCCATTTAACCCATCGAAAATAACCGCGAATAGTGGGGGAAGTAGCAATAACATGGCAGCGACAATGAGCAGCAGGTCACGAATACGACGAAATGCGTTATCAGCGGGGTCAACCCATTGCGCTTGGTGGCTAAAACCTACTGAAAATACACTATTTACTTTGTGGCAGATAAACATTAAACCGACACAGAAGAACAGCTGAATTAATGCCAAAATAGTGGCTCGCCCTAAATCAAAATCATAGTTAAGAGCTTGGTAAATAGCCAATTCGATAGTGGTTGCTGCAGGACCTCCGCCCAGAGCGAGCACAGTCGCAAAGCTGGCAAAGCACAGCATAAAAATTAACGCAGCAGTAGGTAATATTTGCCGCCGTAAATAAGGCCATTCTAAAATAGTAAATTGCTGCCACTCATTGAACCTCAGTTGTGCTGCAATTTGTCTCTGCTCAATAGCGATATTTTCTAAAGACTGTAATAGCATACGAGTCGCTAGTGGCATATTAAAGAAAACATGTGCTAGCAAAATGCCTTTTAGGCCATAAGGTGAAAAGGTGTAATTAAATCCCAGTAATTGACAAAGTTTAGCTAGCCAACCCGTCTGCCCGTAAACCGATAAAATACCAAATACGGCAACTAATACTGGAAGAACCAATGTCATTGCACATAGGCGTAAAAATAGAGTTCGCCCAAAAAAACGACGGCGATGTAATGCTCTTGCGAGAAAAATGGCAGGGATCACAGAAAAAATAGCAGATAAAAAAGCCTGCCAGAAAGTAAAACCAATTACATGCCACAAATAGCTATCGCTAATAATGTCAGTCATTGAAATTTCAGGTGCAAAAAACCACAGTGCACCAAAACTAATAAGTGCAACCGTAATCAGTAATCCGGAGGCCAACGCCCCCGGTAGTAGAGACAAATTAATTAGCGACTGACGGCGGTTTGCCATAAACGAGTCCAATTTTGGCGTTCTTTGGCCACTTCTTGAGAACTAAATTGTAAGGCTTTTTCAGGTAGAGGTAACTGGTTGTATACCTCAGGTAAGGGAATATCAATGACCGGATACATCCAGTTTGTTGTTGGCAGGGTATTTTGGAATTCAGGTGTTAAGACAAACTGCAAGAACTGCTTGGCAAGCTCTGGCTGTGGGCTATTTTTCAGCCTTGCTGCCACCTCAACTTGCATATAGTGACCCTCATTAAATAATGCCGCAGCATAGTTATCTTTTTGGTCATTAAGCATTTGATAACCCGGCGATGAGGTATAACTGAGTACAAAATCACCTTCCCCTTTTAAGAACAGGCCATAAGCTTCACTCCAACCTTTAGTTACGGTGAGTGTTTTGCCTGCCATTTTTTGCCATGCATCCGCAGACTTGTCGCCATACAGTTTTTCAATCCACAGCATTAAGCCAAGTCCGGGCGTACTGGTTCGAGGATCTTGGTAAATAATTTTCCAATTATTTTCACTATTTAATAATGCATCCATACTTGTTGGTGGTTGTTTAATTTTATTAGTGTCATATATGAATGCGAAATAGCCATAGTCATAAGGAATGAAGGTTGAGCTATCCCACGAAATAGGCAGCTTCAATACACTGGTATTAATGTCGGCAGAAGCAAACAGGCCTGTTTTTTCAGCAGAATCTAATAAATTATTATCTAACCCTAAAATCACATCTGCTTTGCTTTTTTTTCCTTCCATTCTGAGTCTGTTTAGCAGGGCTACACCATCCCCCAGCGCCACTATTTTTAATTCACAATCGCACTGCGCTTCGAAATTTTTTTTAATTTGTGGTCCTGGACCCCACTCTGCGGCAAAGGAATCGTAGGTATAAACAGTAAGCGTTGGTTTATCCGCCCATGCTAATTGACTTAAACTGAGTGCACCAAAGGTAAAGAACGATGCTATAATTTTGTTTTTAAACATGCTTTTTCCTGCGCTAAAAGATAGTGACACAGGATTTGAGGAGAAACCGGTGCAGATATGCAGACGGAGGCTCAAATCCCTACGCCGGTATTAACCGGATCAGGTTCTACGGGTTATTTCTCAGCCGAAATAAGTTCGGCACCCCGTTGAGATGTTCACTATTGTAGTGACTTCAGACATATCTGCAAACTGTATTGATATAGGTTTACCAGTTTAGGTATGTGTGAAACAATTAGGCATCTTTCAAATTTGGTTATTGAGGTAGTCTGTGATTGATGATGATGGCTACCGCCCGAATGTAGGAATTGTAATTTGTAATCGGCAAGGGCAAGTTTTATGGGCCCGCCGCTATGGTCAACACTCATGGCAGTTTCCTCAAGGAGGCATCAATCCTGGGGAATCGCCGGAACAGGCGATGTATCGTGAGCTATACGAAGAAGTCGGGCTACAGCGTAAAGATGTCAGGTTATTGGCATCTACCCGTAATTGGTTACGTTACAAATTACCCAAGCGTTTGGTGCGTTGGGATACAAAACCTGTTTGTATTGGGCAGAAACAGCGTTGGTTTTTACTTCAACTTCAATGCAATGATGCCGATATAAACGTGCAGCGCAGTAAATCGCCAGAATTTGATGGCTGGCGATGGGTCAGTTATTGGTATCCTGTTAGGCAGGTGGTTTCTTTCAAACGTGAAGTTTATCGGCGTGTCATGAAAGAATTCGCTCCCGTAGTTATGCCTTTACAGGAACAAAAATTACCACAACGGCCCTCTTTTAATAACCGTAGGCGTGGAGCAAAGTAGCCTATGTTGACGCGTTTACGTGAAATTGTCGAAAAAGTTGCAATGGCGACAAGTTTGACTGATGCGCTAGAAGTGTTGGTGAATGAGACCTGCAAAGCAATGAGAACAGACGTTTGTTCCATTTATTTAGCTGATCACCCTCGCCAATGCTATTACTTAATGGCAACCCGCGGGTTAAAAAAACCTAGCGGGATTGCTATTCGTCTAGGTTTTGATGAAGGTGTCGTAGGGGCCGTAGGGCGCCAGTCTGAGATGCTCAATCTAGCCGATATTCGTGAACATCCTCAATATAAATTCCTGCCTCAGCTTAAAGAAGAACAATTAAAAGCTTTCTTAGGTGTTCCCGTGGTATACCGTCGCCAATTATTAGGCGTGCTGGTCGTACAGCAACGGGAAAAACGGCTGTTTAATGAAACCGAAGAATCTTTCATGGTAACGTTGTCGATGCAACTCGCCGTGATTTTGTCGCAAGCACAAGCAAAAGGTATTTTTGGGCAATATCGGCAAAATAGAATTAAAGCGATTCCTGTATCACAAGGAATTGCAATGGCTTATGGATGGCAAGATAGTTCCCAACCTTCTTTAGATAGTATTTTTCAAGCAAGCGCTATTGATATCGACAAAGAAAAACAACGCCTTGTCGCCGCCCTCGAAAGTGCTACAGCGGAATGTCGTCGTATTAGTAAACGTTTTATGGCGAGCTCGGCAAAAGAAAGTGCGGCGATATTTGATCTCTATAATCATTTACTGAGTGACCCGCAGCTAAAAAAACATCTGTTTGCCGCCATCAATGATAACGCAACTGCTGAATGGGCAGTTAAAACAGTTATTGAAAATTATGTAGAGCAGTTTTCTCGCCTGCGTGACCTTTATTTAAGGGAAAGAGGGGCAGATTTAAAAGCATTAGGTCAACGCTTATTATTTCATCTTGATGATTCACTTACCGCAAATGAGCAATGGCCAGAACGTTTTATTTTAGTTGCTGATGAATTAAGTGCTAGTGTATTGGCGGAGTTACCTATTGAGCAACTTGCTGGTGTGGTCGTGCGTGACGGAGCAACGCATTCTCATTCCGCTATCTTAATCAGAGCTATGGGAATTCCTGCAATTATGGGCGCGGATATTGAGCCTTCGTTATTACATAACCGCCATTTAATATTGGATGGTTACCGTGGTGAGCTCTTTATTGAACCTGAAAATTTAATTGTTCAGGAATACCAGCAAATCATTGAAGAAGAAAATGTTATTAGTCGCTTAGCGGAAGGAACTCTTGAACAAGATGCAACACTTAAAGGCGGCGAACAAGTTCATATTTACCTTAATGCAGGTTTAAGTCCGCGCTACGAGCAACAGATTAACACAGGGGTTGATGGCGTTGGCCTGTATCGTACTGAACTGCCTTTTATGTTGCACAATGGTTTTCCCTCGGAAGATGAGCAAAAACAACTCTATAAAGAAGTTTTACAACTTTTCCCTACCAAGCCTGTAGTGTTAAGAACCCTTGATATAGGGGCTGACAAACAGTTGCCATACATGCCAATTAGCGAAGAAAACCCAAGCTTAGGCTGGCGCGGTATTCGCATCATGTTGGACCAGCCCGAGATTTTTTTAATCCAGCTAAGGGCTATGTTACGGGCGAATATGTTTTCAGGTAATTTACGTATTTTATTACCGATGGTGACCAGTGTTAATGAGATAGACGAAGCAATTTTGCTGATAAAAAGAGCAAGGGACGAAGTGAGTTTTTTATTAAAAATGCCAGTTGAGATGCCCCAAATTGGTATTATGCTTGAAGTTCCTTCTTTGCTATTTCTATTACCGGAAATAAAAAAACGCGTTGATTTTATCTCTATCGGGACTAATGACTTTACACAATATTTACTTGCTGTTGACCGTAATAACACCCATGTAGCGGCGCTATATGATAATCTTCATCCCTCAATTGTGCGCTTTTTAGCAAAAGTAAGTGAAGAGTGCCAACGCCTTCAACTCCCTGTAAGTGTTTGTGGGGAAATGGCAGGGCAGCCACTCAGCGCAATGGTATTAATTGCTCTAGGATATCGCTCCTTAAGTATGAGTGGGCGTAGTGTTCCTCGCATGAAATATTTAATCCGCCAGCTTGACCCAGCCTTGATGTCGCAGTTAGTACCTAAGTTATTGGCTGCGGAAACGAGTGATAGTGTCAGGCTAGAGGCGAGTGAATTTATGGAGCAACACCATTTAGGCGGTTTTGTACGTGGTGGGATTTAACTTACAACAAGATGTAAGTATTTAATTTGGTTTAGTTTGAAAAATATCAAGTATAAATGACTATACTTTTTGTTGTATGCTTCAGGGGCTTCACAAATTGAAGCCTGTTGAATACGTAATAGTCGACGAGTAGTTGGCTTAATGATTAAAAAGTGGGGAACAATGAGTAACAACTACTTAGCATTTCCGGAAATAGATCCTGTTATGTTCTCGATTGGGCCAGTATCGTTACACTGGTATGGCTTTATGTACCTTGTTGGCTTTGTTTTTGCCCTTTGGCTAGCAGGGCGTCGCGCTGCAAAACCCAATAGTGGCTGGACAAAAAACGAAGTAGAAAACTTGCTGTATGTTGGCTTTGTTGGCGTATTTGTCGGTGGTCGGTTAGGTTACGTTTTCTTTTATAATCTCCCTGTTTTTCTTGATGATCCTTTATATCTATTTAAGGTTTGGGATGGTGGCATGTCCTTCCATGGCGGCCTAATCGGTGTGATATGTGCCATGATGTGGTTTGCTCACCGTACTCGCCGTCGTTTCCTGCAAGTATCTGACTTTGTTGCACCATTGATCCCATTTGGCTTAGGCATGGGCCGTATTGGGAACTTTATTAATGGGGAGCTATGGGGACGAGTAACACTCGATACGCCATGGGCATTTTTATTCCCACATTCACGCAGTGAAGATATTCAACTTGCCGCACAGGACCCTTCGTTATTACCCATATTAGAGCAGTATGGTGTGCTACCAAGACACCCATCACAGCTTTATGAAATGTTCTTAGAGGGAATTGTTCTGTTCCTTATTTTGAACTTATTTGTGCGTAAACCTCGCCCAATGGGGAGTGTTTCTGGGTTATTCTTGATTGGTTATGGTGCATTTAGGATTATTGTTGAATTCTTTAGGCAACCAGACGCACAGCTTGGTTTATTTGGTGGTATTAGTATGGGACAAATTCTATCAATTCCGATGATTATTATTGGCGTTCTGATGATTGTTTGGGCTTACAAATATGGCAAAAATGTGCCAGCCCATAAGCCACTGAAAGAGCCTAAAAAGAGTTAATAAGTACAATTATTGGGGCTAACTTAGTCTGTTGAATATAACTATTTTGTAAATAAAGCAATGAAGTACAACAAGACAAAGGTTAGCCACTTAAGTTATTTTTTTAAAAGAGAGTCTCTATGAAGCCGTATCTTGATTTATGCCAACGTATTATTGATGAAGGGCAATGGGTTGAGAATAAACGAACAGGTGTTCGTTGTTTAACCGTTATTAACGCTGACCTTGAATATGATGTGGGCAATAATCAATTCCCCTTGATTACGACTCGTAAAAGCTTTTATAAAGCGGCGATAGCTGAGCTTCTTGGTTATCTACGTGGCTACGACAATGCGGCTCAATTTCGTGAAATTGGTTGTAATACATGGAATGCCAATGCAAATGAGAACCAAGCATGGCTGAATAACCCTTATCGCAAAGGTGAGGATGATATGGGCCGCGTATATGGAGTTCAAGGGCGCTCATGGCAACGCCCAGATGGAACACATTTAGATCAGCTGAAAAAAGTCGTCAATAACTTAAAAAATGGAATTGATGACCGCGCAGAAATTATCACTTTCTATAACCCTGGTGAATTTGAAATGGGTTGCTTGCGTCCCTGCATGCATACTCATACTTTTTCATTGTTAGGTGATACCTTACATTTAACATCTTACCAACGTAGCTGTGATGTACCGCTCGGTTTAAATTTCAACCAAGTACAATGCTTTGTTTTACTCGCTCTAATGGCTCGTATTACAGGGCATAAAGCAGGTAAGGCTTACCATAAAATTGTGAATGCACATATTTATGAAAACCAACTGACTTTAATGCGTGATGTCCAACTAAAACGTGAGCCGTTTGCTTCCCCTTCATTGTTTATTAACCCCAAAATTCAGTCATTAGAAGACCTCGAAACATGGGTGACTTCGGATGATTTTACTCTCGAAGGGTACCAGTGCCATGAGGCTATCAAATATCCGTTTACTGTTTGATTAGCGAATAAATTGTTTACTAAGATGGTTTTATCGAAAAGCCATCTTAGTATTGTGTTTTTACATTTCATCAACCTCCCTCCTTTATCTATCCCATCTTTCTTAATGAATTTTATCTTGGTTCATAATTAATTTACTTTCTTACATTTATTTTGAATTAACTATTTCTTTGCGAAGCAGCTCGCAAATTGACTTGTATTGTTATGCATTTATTTATTTTGTTGCGAAGCGTTATGCAGTTTGTAATGACAAACCTCGCTAGACAGATTTTTTTTGGCAATCTCTGTCTTGCATATAAAAAGTGGAGTCACAACAAAATGAAAGTTGAATTAAATACAACGCAGCGTGGTTTCACCTTAATTGAGATTATGATTGTTTTATTTATTTGTTCTTTTGTTATTTTTTCTGGTTTATATCAATGGCAACAGCAAGTAGAAAGGCAGCGGTTAATCGATGCGGCTAGGCAAGTATCTGAGTTTATTTATAGCCAAATGACAGAAGGTGTCTATTTAAATAGGTATCAAATATTATCCGTTAAGGCTGGTAGAAATGATTGGCAGCTTGATGTTAAAGATGCGAACAGCAAGCAAGAGGTTGGCAAGTTAACAGCAAAAAGGCACCAAGGAATAGAACTTAGTAAAGCAAGCCGTACTTCAATTCAGCTATATGGTAAGCAGGGAACAATCCGTGCTTTTAGCATAGAGCTAAAAAATCAGGATCAGCAAATCACAATTTATATTTCTTCATTAGGCCGTATTAGAAGCTGTAGTCATAAAAAAATGACAGGGGTACCTAAATGTTGAATCCCTTAAATAACGATAAATTAAAAAAACAGCAGGGATTTACACTCATTGAAATATTAATGGCAATGGCTATCAGTAGCATTGTTTGTGTATCAGCGATGAGTGCTATTCCTACATTATTTAAGCAAACCTATCGAACTTACATTCAATACCAAATAGACAAGGATATAAGGCAAACATTGATAAATATGGAAAAAGATTTTAGAAGGATAGGTTACTGTAGTAGCCTAAATTGTGGTGAAGAACCTTTAAAAATCACATCAAAATTTTTAAGCAAAGGGAATAACTCGTGCATTATTTTTGCTTATGACCAAGATTTATCGGGTAGGTGGGAAGATATTAAATCCAAATCTAAAGATTCTGATTATTTTGGTTATCGGTTAAATAATGAAAAATTAGAGTCCAATCGAAATGTCCGAAATTGTGATGGGACTCGTTGGCAATCATTATTTGATGAGAAGCTAATCAAAGTTAAAAAATTAGCATTTGATTGGCGGGAAAATACCCAATTACTTGAAATGGAAATAAGCCTTAAAACAGAGTTATTACCTAATCAAACATTTAATTACCGAATAGCGGTCTTAGTTAGAAATCTATGAAGAATATAGAGCAACAACAGGGAAACGTTTCTCTGCTTATGGTTATTATTTTTATCACAATAGGCACATTATTGATTAAATCGGTGCATTTTTTCCAAGAACGAGCTCGGGATGAGTTGCATAAGGAAATTAAATATTTCGATGCTTTTAATAAAGCAGAGTCAGCTCTTGCTTGGGGGGGAACATTACATTGGGATAGTCAATATAGAGGATTAAAGCGTTGGGTTTGCCAGAAAGAGGAAAATCAACAATGGAAAAGTTGCTTAAAACATTACAAAGGGGCGGATTTCGTGCTGTCGGGGCAAAGTCATTATCTCTTAGGGAATGATATTAAAGTTTATCGATGGGTAGTATGGGATGCAAATAAGCAACAGTTTTTCTCTCGTAAAAAAGGGTGGTTAGATTATTGCCCAGTGATAAAAAAAGGATTTTGCTAATGAAAACAAAGCAGCAAGGATTTGCATTAGTAGAGGCAATGATTGGCGTGGTTATTTTTGCTATTTCACTGGTAGCTTTGGTAAACTATTCGCAATATATCATATTGAATTTTAATAAATTGTATATGAATTCTTCGGCCATTAGAGTGTTACATAGTACATTAGAGAAAAGCTCAATGTTAGGGGAACCAATATCAGGGGAGAAAAATTCTTCCATAGATCCAAATTTGCGTTACCCTGAGTGGAAAATACAAACAACTCGCTTACCGCGAGCCGATAACTGTACTGAGTTAATGGTATCGTTAACGATAAAAAAACAGCCATTTTCATTAAGCCGTTGGTATTGCTCAACAGGAGAATACTATGTTCCAAGTGTATCATTCTAATCAATTAGATTTATTAAAAGATCTAATGACTCATTTAATGAAAAATGAACCACTTTCTCACCCTTTTGAGCAAGAAATAATTTTAGTACAAAGCCCTGGAATGTCACAATGGCTGCAAATCGAACTTGCTAAGCAGTTTGGTATTGCTGCAAATATTAGCTATCCCTTACCTGCAACGTTCATTTGGGACATGTTTAGGCGAGTCTTACCGGATATTCCAAAAGAAAGCGCTTATACCAAGCAAGCTATGACATGGAAACTAATGACAATATTGCCAACTGTCATTAATGAGGAAGAATTTGAACCTTTAAAGCATTATCTTCAAGAAGATACAGATAAACGTAAACTTCATCAGCTTGCTGGTAGGATTGCTGATTTATTTGACCAATATTTGGTTTATCGCCCACAATGGGTTGGAGTATGGCAAAAAAATGAACTAATAGAGGGGCTAAGTGAAAATCAACTATGGCAAAAACGTTTATGGCAGTGTCTTGTTGAATATTCAAATGAACTAAAACAGCCACCTTGGCATCGAGCTAATTTATATCAACATTTTATTGATACATTATCATTGAACCCTGATTTAGGAAAATTGCTGCCAAAGCGTATTTTTATTTGCGGTATCTCATCTCTTCCACCTGTTTATCTACAAGCTATCAATGCAATAGCAGAACATACAGATGTTCATTTAATGTTTACTAACCCTTGTCGCTATTATTGGGGGGACATTCAAAGCGCGTCGTTTTTAGCTAGGTTACAGCAAAGAAAACTTCGCCATTATCTTGATAAACATGAAATTTCACGTTTTAAACTCGAAGAGCATATTCCTAATTTATTTAATGAAAATGGCGAACAGGATATCGCTAATCCACTACTCGCCTCGTGGGGAAGGTTAGGTCGAGACAACCTATACTTTATTTCTCAAATCGATAGTGCGAATGAAATTTCGGCCTATGTTGATACTGAACGAGCCAATTTATTAGAGAATGTTCAGCAGGATATTTTAGATCTCGAAAACCATGCTCAATTAGGGACAACATTAGAAAATTATGAAACGAGTATTGGTAAACGACCAATCAATGAGCTAGATGATTCGATAACATTCCATTTATGTCATAGTGCACAGCGGGAAGTTGAAGTATTACAAGATCATTTGCTTTCTCTCTTTGAGCAAGATTCATCGCTAACACCGCGTGATGTGATAGTCATGGTGGCCGATATTGACAGCTATGCACCCTATATTCAGGCTGTTTTTGGTAATACGGCATCAACTCGTTATATCCCATTTTCAATTTCAGATAGAAAAGCACTGCAAGCTCACCCAATTTTACAAGCATTTATTATGCTACTCGACTTACCTCAGAGTCGTTTTTCAACGGAGCAAGTTCTTAGCCTACTTGAAGTTTCTGCTTTTTCTCAACGTTTTGGTATTGATGAAAGCGAGTTAAGTTTATTACGCCGCTGGGTTAATGAATCAGGGATCCGCTGGGGGCTTGATGACGATAATGTACGTTCTTTTGCTTTACCAGTGATAGGGCAAAATACATGGGAATTTGGCTTAAGTAGAATGTTGCTTGGCTATGCAATGGATAGCAGAAATGGCCCGTGGAATGGTATTTTACCTTATGATGAGTGCAGTGGCTTAGCCGCCCAGCTTGCCGGGAAATTAGCGCTATTAATTAATACACTAAGAGAATGGCGCTCTTTATTAGCACAAGAACGCCTACTTGAAGAGTGGAAAGAACTTTGTCAGCAACTACTTGATAGCTACTTTATGGTTGATGGGGAAACTGAACTTGTTCTCGCACTATTAACAGAACAGTGGCATCAAATCATTGATAATGCGATAATTTCAGGATATGAAGAACAAGTTCCATTGCGTTTAATTCGTGATGAACTTTCAGTTCGCTTTGATGATGAAAAAATTAGTCAACGTTTCTTGGCTGGAGCCGTTAATTTTTGCACTTTGATGCCAATGCGTTCAGTACCATTTAAAGTTGTCTGCTTACTGGGTATGAATGATGGTGCTTATCCGCGAAATATACCACCATTAGGATTTGACTTGATGGCGGAAAAACCTGTTCGTGGAGACCGAAAACGCCGGGACGATGATAGATACCTATTTTTAGAAGCATTAAATTCAGCATCTAAACAACTTTATGTTAGTTATATTGGGCTTTCTATTCGTGATAATCAGCCTTGTAATCCATCGGTATTAGTTACTGAATTAATTGATTATATTTGCCAAAGCTTTTGTTTAGTTGGTGATGAAACTTTGACTATTGATGAAAGCGCTAAACGATTAAGTGAGCATCTGGTCATCCAGCATAATAGAGTCCCATTCGCAAAAGAAAATTTCTTGCCTGAAACGCCTTATCAGAGTTTTGCGAGTGAGTGGTTACCTGCCGCAAAAACAACAAATAAAGTTGATGAACCATTTTGTTCAATACTTGAAACTCGAGAGCCCATTACTGAAATTTCTTTAGAACAATTATTACGATTTTATCGTCACCCTATCAGGGCATTTTTTCAACAGCGTTTGAAAGTCCATTTTTCTATTGAAGAAACCGAACTGCCAGAAGAAGAGCCATTTAACTTAGGTAGATTACAACGATATAAAATTAATGATCAAATTTTAGATTTACTTGTCAAAGATAAGAACATTGAGCCTTTTTATTCTGCTTTAAAAGCATCGGGTCAGCTGCCTGCTAGGCAATTTGGTCAACTTTTTTGGGAACAGCAGTTGAACGAGATATCGCCATTAGCTGAAAAAGTTAAAGAACATGATATGCAGCTATTTGATTATCCATTAGATTTTCAGTTAAATGGGATAAAAATTACTGGTTTATTGAAAAATATTCATGAAACAGGAATGGTACGATATCGCCCGGCTTACTTAACTGCTAATGATGGGGTACAGCTATGGGTGGAACATTTGCTATTTAACTCGCAAATTGGTGAAGGGGAAAGCCTTGCACTAGGAAGAGATAATAGTATTTGGCAGTTTGCTGCTATTAGCAAAGAAGATGCATTGGCTTATCTACAAGATTTAGTCGTAGGCTATTGTGAAGGGTTTAATTCCCCGTTAATTCTTCTTTCTCAAAGTGGTTGGAGTTGGGTTAAAGCTTGCTTTGATAAAAAGACAAAACAGTACGATTTTTCGAGTGAAGAAATTCAACAAAAAGCATTATCTGCTTTGCTCCAAAGCTTACAAGGAAGTCAGATGCAAAAAGGTGAGATGGAAGACGATTATGTGTCAAGAACTTGTAGAAGCATTGATGATGCGATGATTAAATCTTTGTTATCGAACACTCAACGGTTTTTATTACCGATGACAAAATACTTGAAATGACAGGAGAGCAACAAAGGATGCAATATTTATCCAAAAATATCGCTCATCTATTTTTATTACTGATAATTTTTTTCGGTGGTCAAGCAATAGCAGCGCAACCACTTTGGCAAGTTTTGCCTGAAACAGTAAATAAAAGTGAAAGAGACCCTAGGGAATATAAAGCCATCAAACTTAGTAATGATATGACGGTTTTATTGGTATCAGATGCCAAAGCAACAAAATCATTGGCTGCGGTATCGATACCTGTTGGTAGTATTGAAAACCCAAATAGCCAATTAGGGTTGGCTCATTATTTAGAGCATATGGTTTTAATGGGTTCCAAAAAGTACCCAGAGCCAAGTAGTTTCTCTGAATTTTTGCAAAAACACGGTGGTAGCCATAATGCAAGTACCGCTTCTCATCGTACTGCTTATTACTTTGAAGTTGAAAATGGTGCATTAAAAGAAGCGACGGATAGGCTTGCAGATGCATTAGCTGAGCCACTTTTAGACCCGATTAATGCAGACAGAGAACGTAATGCAGTTAATGCAGAACTTACAATGGCACGTTCTCGTGACGGGATGCGTATATGGCAAGTACGTTCTGAAACATTGAACCCATTACACCCGAACTCACGTTTTTCGGGGGGGAATTTAGAGACTCTGAAAGATAAACCTAATAGCAAACTACAAGATGAGCTTGTGGGTTTTTATAAGCAGTATTATTCTGCAAACCTAATGAATGCAGTGCTTTACGGCGACCAATCTATCGAATCATTAGCGAATATTGCACAGGAAACATTTGGGCGTATACCTAATTTTAACGCAAGTGTTCCCGCTGTTAATATCCCAGCAGTAACGGATAATGAAAAAGGTATTATTATTCATTATGTGCCAGCGCAACCGCAAAAAGCCATACAAATTGAATTCAGTATTAAAAATAATATGGCAGATTTTCGCAGTAAAAGTGACAACTATATTAGTTACTTAATTGGTAATAGAAGCCCCGGAACATTGGCTGATTGGTTAATATCGCAAGGGCTTGCTGAAGGTATCAGTGCCTCTGCCACTCCAAATTTAGATAGAAACTATGGTTCATTCTCTATTTATGTGACATTGACTGATAAAGGGTTACAAGAAAGAGACGAAATTATTGCAGCTATCTTTTCTTATCTTGAGTTAATTAAAAATGATGGGGTCAATAAAAGTTACTTTGATGAAATAGCAAAAGTTCTTAATTTATCATTCCGTTATGGTTCAATTGTCAGGGATATGAACTACATTGAATGGCTATCAGACCAAATGATTGATGTTCCTGTTAATCATGTTCTTGATTCAGATTACATTGCAGATAAGTATGAGCCTGAAGCGATTAAACAGCGTTTATCAGAGCTCACCGCGCAAGAGGCGAGGATTTGGTTTATTAGTCCAAATGAACCGAATAACAAAAAAGCCTATTTTGTCGATGCACCGTATCAGGTCAATAAAATCACAGCAAAACAATTTAAAACCTGGGCAAGTTTAGAATCTAAAATGAATTTTAAATTGCCTGCTTTAAACCCGTATATTGCTGATAATTTATCACTAATTAAAGCTGATAAGGTTTATAAACACCCCGAATTCATCTATCAAGATGGCAATACACGAGTGTTATATATGCCAAGTCAATATTTTGCAGATGAGCCAAAGGCGAGTATCACTTTATCATTACGTTCTAACCAAGGTGATAAAGATGCTAAGCAACAAGTAACGGGCTCTTTATTACAATATATCGCTTCATTGAAAATGGATGAACTGCAATATCAGGCATCTGTAGCTGGCATGTCTGTCTCTGTTTCTCAGGGAATCGGTCTGCAATTAAATGCCAGTGGTTACACCCAACATTTACCTGAACTCTTTTTATCCATGATAAAGCTATACCTGAATTTTGAGCCAACGGAACAAGAATTAGTTCAAGCGAAATCTTGGTATAAAGAGCAAATTGAAGTTGCTAATAATGCGAAAGCTTATGAGCTAGCCATGCAGCCGCTTCAGCGTATTAATAGTGTACCTTATTTTGAGCAAGAACAACGTTTAGCCGAGCTAGATAAAATTTCATTGCAAGACATCACTAACTACCGTGAAATGATAGTTAAAAGTGCAGCATTACAAGCGCTGGTCTTTGGTAATATGACTGAGTCGCAAAGCATTAAAACTATTAAAGATGCACAGCAATTATTAAAGAGCGAAGGTACCAATTGGTGGCGTGGTGATATTGTAGTTATCGACAAAAATTACCTAGCAGATTTCCATAAACAGGGGAATAGCTCAGATAATGCACTTGCTGAAGTCTTTATTCCAGACGGTTATAGCCGCATTGATGGCGCAGTATTATCAGGTATTCTTTCTAAGGTAATTCAGCCTTGGTTTTATGACCAATTAAGAACCAATGAGCAACTGGGTTACGCAGTATTTGCTTTTAAAGCAGGGCTGGGGGATCAGTGGGGAATGGGCTTTTTAATTCAAAGTAATGCCAAAACACCGAGTTACTTGAATACTCGTTATCAACAATTCTATCTTCAAGCATTAGAGAAACTGAAAAAGCTGCCGATAGATGAATTTAATCAATATAAACAATCCATTATCACGGAGATGAATCAACCACCTCAAACATTCTATGAGGAGGTAGGCCGTTATTCATCTGATTTTTCTAGAAATATTTTCAGTTTTGATACTCGTGAAAAAGTTATTGCAACTTTAGGGACAGCAACGAAAGAACAAGTCATTGAGTATTATGAAAATGCAGTTATAAAGCACAAGGGGTTAGCAGTAAGCTCCCAAGTTATAGGCCAAGGAGTTGATACTAAAGTGGGGTATGCTCATCTGAAAGATTGGGTGCTTTACCCAACAGCTTCTCAGTTGCAAAAGATTTTACCAATAAAGGAAGATGCTGAGTGAATAAAGTGCAGGTAGAGTCCCAATTACTGAATGTTTTTTCCTTACCTCTGCGTGGGCAGCGGTTAATTGAAGCATCTGCAGGAACGGGTAAAACATATACAATTGGTATACTTTATCTGCGGCTTTTATTAGGTCTGGGAGGCGTTAATGCGTTTCCTAGGCCGTTAAGTGTTGAAGAAATTTTAGTTGTAACATTTACTGAGGCTGCGACGAATGAGTTACGGGGACGTATTCGTCAACGTATTCATGATATGCGCTTAGTTTGCTTAAGAAATGGCGTTGGTTTCGAGTCGCAGCCTGAGTATCTTGAATTATTAGCTGAGCTTTCGGGGGAATCCCAAAGAAAATTCGCTGCGCAATGGTTGCAGGCAGCGGAAAGGCAAATGGATGAAGCCGCGATATATACTATCCATGGTTTTTGCCAAAGAATGCTAGTTCATAATGCATTTGAGTCGGGAGTATTGTTCGAACAAACAATGATTCAAGATGAATTTCCGATCCAAAAACAAGCTTGTGCAGACTTTTGGCGCCGCCATTTTTATCCTCTGAATTACTCCATGACGAAAGTCATTCAGTCACTGTGGACTAGTCCTGAAGCATTACTTTCGGAGATTAAACCTTTCTTGCAGGGTGACATTCCTTTAATTATTAACCAACCGAAACAAGTAGAAACTCTAGAAGAACGGCATCAGCGGCTAATCTTGTTAATTGAGTCAGTTAAAACGGCCTGGTTAGAAAACTCAGCGGATTTTGAGAAGCTTATCGCTGATTCAGATGTGGATAAACGAAGTTATAGTACTCGTTTTCTACCTACATGGCTGATAAAAATAGGCGAATGGGCTCAAGAAAAAACAGAAGATTATCAGCTTCCTAAAGATCTTGAACGTTTCTCACAAACGGTATTACATAAAAAATCAAAAAGTGGCTTAGGGCCAGAACATATTGTTTTCCAAAGTATAGATGAGCTACTTTCTCAATCATTAACTCTAAAAGATCTGGTTATTCCACTGGCCATTTCAGAGGTGAGGGAAGCGATTACTAATGAAAAACATAATCGTGGTGAAATGGGGTTTGATGATTTATTGACCCGTTTAGACGGTGCTCTTGCTCAAGAAAGTGGGAAATTTTTAGCTCAAGCTATTAGTCAACGCTTTCCTGTTGCGATGATAGATGAGTTTCAAGATACAGATGCACAGCAATACCGTATTTTTCAAAGAATTTATCGGGAAGTTAATGACAGCGCATTACTTTTCATCGGCGACCCTAAACAAGCTATATATGCTTTTCGGGGCGCAGATATTTTCACCTATATCGAAGCAAAAAATGAAGTTAGTGCTCACTACACATTAGAGACTAACTATCGTTCATCGCAAAATATGGTTGAAGCTATTAATCACTTATTTGGCCGCTGTCAGTCACCATTTATTTTTGAGCAAATTCCTTTTCAACCCGTTAATTTCGCTAAGCAAAATAGCGGTAAAAAACTTATTCATGATGGCGAAGTGGTCAAAGCACTTACATTTTGGCAAGTGGAAGCAGAAGGTGTCTCAGTTGCTGAATATGAACAGGCAACAGCTTCACAATGTGCAGCGCAAATAGCACAATATTTACAAGGCGGGTTTCAGGGTAGTAGCTATTTTGACAATAAAGGAGCACATACTCCTGTAGAAGCTTCTGATATTACTGTGTTGGTTCGTAGCCGACGTGAAGCTGTATTGATTCGTGATGCTTTAAATCGGTTAAATATCCCTTCTGTGTTTCAATCTAATCGGGAAAGTGTATTTTCAACACCAGAAGCGAGAGATTTACTGTGGTTACTACAGGCAGTTTTAACACCAGAAAAAGAACGTGTTTTACGCAGTGCATTGGCGACAGGAATATTGGGTTTAACCGCTAAACAAATTGATGACCTAAACCATGATGAAAAATCGTGGGAAAAAATTGTAGATGAATTTGCTCGTTATGGCATGGTGTGGCAAAAACGAGGCGTGCTCCCCATGCTTAGAATGGTCATGGCGCAGAGGCAAATTGCAGAAACGTTGTTATCAGGTGCTGATGGAGAGCGTCGCTTAATGGATGTGATGCATATTGGTGAGCTGTTACAAGAAATGTCATTACAGCTTGAAGGTGAGCACACACTAACACGTTGGCTAGCGCAACAAATTGCCCATCCTGATCATCAATCTGACGTACAACAAATGCGTCTTGAAAGTGATAAACATTTGGTGCAGATCAGTACCATACATAAATCTAAGGGCCTTGAATATAAGATTGTTTGGTTGCCTTTTGCGAGCAATTTTCTACCCCAATCTAAAGGTTTATATCACGATAGAACGGATTATGCAGTACGGCTAGATTTAAACGATAGTGAAGAAAATGTTGCTCTAGCTGATGAAGAGCGTCTAGCAGAAGACCTACGCTTATTATATGTAGCACTCACAAGGGCTATCTATCACTGTAGTGTCGGTATTGCACCATTAATTAAAGGTAACAGAAAAAAAAGTGGTGAAACCGATTTACACTTATCTGCGCTGGGTTACGTCATCCAAAAAGGGCAAGCAGGAGATAGCCTACTACTGAATGATATGCTGGCTGAAATTAGCAATGACGTTATTGATGTTGCAGTGATTAATCAGCCTAAGTCGGAACGCGTATTGTTAGAACAAAATGATAGCGTAAACTTATCGGCAAGAGCAGTGACTCGTCATTTTAATGACCATTGGCGTGTTACCAGCTATTCTGGGTTAAGTTACGGTTCAAGCCATACTGAATCAGAAGAATCAGTTTCAGCATTGCAATTTGCTAATTCATTAGCCCCTAATATGGATATTGAGGCTAGTGTTGATGTGGAGCAACAGGAAGACGAGTCTCTTATCCTAACTCCTCATCAATTTCCTAAAGGTGCATCACCGGGAACATTTTTGCATAACTTGATGGAGGAGATTGATTTTAGTGGGCATGTTTCTCAAGAATGGTTGTCTGAAAAACTTGAATCCTCAGGGTTTGACATACAGTGGGCACCAATGCTGCAAGAATGGCTGCATGCAATTGTACAGGCACCACTATCAGAAGACGGCTTATGTTTATCTGCATTACAGGCTCAAGACCAATTGGATGAAATGCAGTTTTATCTCCCTATTGATTCCCTATTGAGTGCCAGTCATTTAGATAAGATAACGCACCAATATGACCCATTATCACAACGTTGTCCTCCGCTAAATTTTGAGAGAGTTCAGGGTATTTTAAAGGGGTTTATTGACCTCACCTTTTACTGGAAAGGCAAATTTTATCTTCTTGATTATAAATCAAATTATTTAGGGAAAGATGCCAGTTTTTATACCCAAGAAGCCATGGCTGAAGCGATGATAGACCACCGCTATGATTTGCAATATCAACTATATTCGTTAGCGTTACATCGTTACCTCAAGCAAAGAATGCCTAATTATGATTATGAAACTCATTTTGGTGGCGTTTATTATTTATTTTTACGAGGCATAGATAATATTCACTCAAGTAACGGCATTTTCTTTTATCGCCCTATAGAGCCTTTTATTGAAGCGTTAGATAGCTTATTTAAAAATGTTCAGCAAGGGGAAGCAACTTAATGAAATCCCTATTTAATCAGGCTATTGAGAAGAATATCTTTACACCTCTAGATGTACAATTTGCTTACAGCATTTCTGATGATAAGTGTCCTATAGTACTTATGATTGCCGCACTCCTTAGCGCAGAAACTATGGCTGGGCACGTTTGCCTAGCACTGGCGGATGTTGACCCCGAAAAATTGTTTGCGGGAAGGCATCCAGAGTTAGCAACTGCGTTTTGGCAAAAAATGGGAGAGCCGAGTGAGCAAGAGCTCTATCAAACGCTCAGACAAGCAAATGCAGTGTCATTATCAACAGAAAACAAAATCTCTCCTTTGGTGCTTTCAGGGGAATATTTATATTTTCAACGGATGTGGCAATATGAGCAGTATGTTGCGAAATTTTTCTCTAATACATTAATAGATAAGCAAAATAATGTTCAAATTAAGAATGTACTAGACAGCTTATTTCCTATTACTGATGATATAGATTGGCAAAAAGTTGCAGCAGCAGTTGCTGTAACGAGTAAGGTGTCAATTATATCAGGGGGGCCAGGAACAGGAAAAACCACAACAGTTGCACGTATCCTTGCTGCATTAATTAAACTTGAAACTAAGTATCACCATAAAATTAGAATAGAGTTGGCAGCTCCAACCGGTAAGGCGGCAGCTAGGTTGACGGAGTCCCTCGGAGAGGCGATGAAAAAAATGCCTTTAACCGATGAAGAACACGCTGTTTTGCCTAATCATGCAAAAACATTGCACCGTTTACTAGGGGCTCAACCTGAGAGCCAGCAGTTTCGCTATAACCGAGATAATCGCTTATCTCTTGATGTACTGATTGTTGATGAAGCCTCAATGGTAGATTTACCCATGATGAGCAAATTACTTGAGTCATTACCTGAAAATGCAAAGTTAATATTTCTAGGTGATAAAGACCAATTAGCCTCAGTCGAGGCAGGGGCAGTATTAGGGGATATCTGTCAGTTTGCTGATAACGGTTATAGTGCAGAAAGAGCGTCCCAACTTTCGGAGTTAACAGGGCATTCAGTTGAATCTTATGCATCACCAAGCGGCCCAATTATTCGTGATAGCCTATGTCTGCTACGTAAAAGCTACCGTTTTTCGGCAGATTCAGGGATTGGCCAACTCGCTTTTGCTGTAAATGAAGGTAATGTTTCTAGAGTTCAACAGTTACTAAATCAGCAGCGGCCAGATGTACATAGTTATATTCAAGAAACCGCAGATGATTACGCGAAAATTTTATTAGATGCCGCTGAAAATTATAAGGAATATCTACTAGCGGTTAAAAATAAAGAAGATCCTGAGCAAGTTTTGAAAAAATTTAACCAATATCGGGTACTAACAGCTCTGCGAGAAGGCCCTTTTGGCGTCATTGGCCTTAACGATAAATTGGAAAAATTATTTCATAGGCAAGGGATAATAAACCGTCCATATAATTTATTGAATAAACACTATGCAGGCCGGCCAATTATGATTAGCCGTAATGACAGCCCATTAGGACTCTTTAATGGGGATATAGGTATCATTTTACCGGATGAAGAAAATGCACTGAGAGCCTATTTTCAATTTCCAGATGGGACTATTCGTGGGGTACAACCTAACCGACTTCCACAACATGAAACAGCTTATGCAATGACCGTTCATAAATCACAAGGTTCGGAGTTTGCTCATACCGCATTAGTTTTACCAAATGTATATTCTCCCGTAATGACTCGTGAGCTGGTGTATACGGCGATAACTCGAGCTAAAAAAGAGCTATCTCTTTATGGCAGCCCAAAGGTATTACGTCGAGCAGTTGAAACACCAACCAAGCGGCGAAGTGGTTTAGCGACCCAATTAATGTGACTAGTTTATATGTAAGTTACGTGAATATTTAACCCAAAAGTAAAGGTAATGAGATGGATAACCAGCAAGCAATGACGGCAATTACAGTAACATTAAATGCAAGACTTGAACCGATTAGGCGTGGTGATTTAGAAGATGCATTTAATGAAGTCATGAAAAGCATGGGTAAAAATATCCATGTTACAGGTGGTGGAACATTATTAAGTGATAATGGCGAAGCGCAAGAATGCGATATAGAAATAGCACTTGAAGAAGCTAGTGACGAAAATATCAGTTTAATTATTCAACTTTTTTCTTCAATGTTAGCTCCAAAGGGCTCTCGTTTATTCATTCATGGCGAAGATGTTCGAATCGATTTTGGCTCAGATGAAGGTATGGCTATTTATTTCAACGGGACAGAGCTCGCTGATGACGTTTATGAAAATGGGGATATCAATGAAGTATTCGATACTCTAGATGAAGCAGTGGAAGATATTGGGAGTATTCACGGGGTCTGGGATGGCCCGACAGAAACGGCATTTTATTTTTATGGTACTTCTTTCGCTGAGATGAAAGCTGCAATACAGCCGCATTTAGACTCCATTCCTTTGTGTGAAAAAGCAAGGGTTATTCAGATAGCTTAGTGGCTATTCATTTGTGTTAAAGCCATAGCCCAAACTATGCATCCTTGTATAGTTTGGGGTTAAAGTAATTGGCTAAATAGTAATCATTTTGAATACTCTAATATTTACTTATCAGCTTGGTTTTTTAAATCTAAAATCAATATTTTAGAGCGTCGCTGGTAGTTGTATAAAGCCTGTTTTTTCATTGGTAACATCTCAATCTCCGCAGGGGTAAAACCACGCTCTTGAAACCAATGGATGCTACGAGTTGTTAGTACAAATAGCTTGTCTAAACCAAATTGTTTTGCTTGTACGGCAATACGGTGCAGTAACTCCTCTCCCCTAGATGAACTACGGTAATCAGGATGAACAGCGACACATGCCATTTCACCTAATTTTTCTTCTGGGTAAGGGTAAAGCGCTGCACAAGCGATGACTAAGTTATCACGTTCAATAATGGTAAATTTATCAATTTCCATTTCTAATTGCTCACGTGAACGTCTAACTAAAATCCCTTGCTGCTCTAATGGGCGAATAAGTTCTAATATTCCACCAATATCATTAATGTTTGCACGGCGGATTTGTTCCGCGCTTTCCATGACTATTTGGGTACCAATACCATCGCGAGAGAATAATTCTTGAATTAAAGAACCATTTTCTTGGTAGCTCAATAGGTGGCTACGGCGGACACCCCGGCGACAAGCTTTTGCGGCTCCACGTAGAAAACGCACGGTTCCTGAGTAGTAATCGCCCTCAGATTCCAGCTCTTGAATACGGTTTTCTGCTTCATTTGGGAATAATTCAGACAAAATATTGCCTTCTTTATCTACTACACCTTGTGAGGAGCAAAAACCGATCAGTTTTTCCGCTTTCATTTTTACTGCTAATTGAGTTGCAATTTCTTCAGAGGTCAGATTAAAACTTTCTCCTGTGACAGAGACTGCAACCGGCCCAATCAACACAATGGAACCATTATCTAACTGATTATTAATGGCTTCTTCATTAATACGGCGGATTCTTCCGCTGTGGCAATAATCAATGCCATCATCAACCCCTAGAGGTTGAGCAATAACGAAATTACCACTAACCACATTAATATGTGCGCCTTGAAGCGGGGTATTACCTAAGCTCATAGATAACCGAGCCGTGATATCTAATTGTAAAGCTCCAGAAGCTTGTTTTACATATTCAAGTGTATTCGCATCTGTTACGCGAGTATGTTTATGATAAACCGCATCATATTTGTGTTCAGCTAAGATATCCTCAATTTGAGGCCTAGCACCATAAACGACAATAATTCGGATGCCTAAACTATGCAATAATCCTATATCATTGACAATGCTAGGAAAATTTTCATGCGCAATCGCTTCACCACCAAGCATAATAATGAATGTTTTGCCGCGGTGGGCGTTTATATAAGGGACCGAATGGCGAAACTCATCAACCAACTCGGTGCTGCGCTCTTTCATAACAACCCTCTTAATTGAATTTTTATTCGTTAATAATGTATTTTTATTCTTTTTGTTGGGAAATATCAAGTAAAAGATGGGATAAAAAAAGTAACATTTTTATTTTTATCGTTTACATATCTCTAAATTTAACTAGATATACTCTACGAAAATTAAATTGCATAAAATTGACACAGAAAGTCACTCACAAATATTTTCTCTCGGTATGATTAGGTTATACTCATTAATGTAACTCTATAGATGCTTTGATATATTCTTAATGACAGAGTGCAAATGATTAGTTAGAGTGCGTATTTCAAGTCTAATTATTAGCAATTATCCTAAAATCACTTTATTTTTCAGTTCTAGGTTCGGAATTATTGATGAGTCACCAAGATCACAACCCATCGAAGCGTCGTTTTATTCAGGGCGCAGCTGCAGTTATGTTACTGAGCATTAGCCCATTCGGTTTTTCTGCGAGTAGCAGCGTGGTGGCTGTGCGCATTTGGCCTGCATCCAGCTATACCCGGGTAACATTGGAATCTAGTACTCCATTGAAGTACCGCCAGTTTGTGCTTAATAACCCTGAGCGTATTGTGGTCGATCTTGAAGGGGTGCAGTTAAATAATGTATTAAAGGATATGGGAACCCAAATTCAAACACGTGATCCTTACCTTAAACTGGTTAGAGTTGGGCAATTTGATCCGAAAACGGTTCGCTTGGTATTTGAAGTTAAAAATAAAGTTAGTCCTCAATTCTTCTCGATGACCCCTGTTGCGGAATTTAAGCACCGCTTAGTTCTTGATTTTTATCCAGGTAAAGGTGTTGACACCAATGATGATCCTCTATTGGCATTACTTGAGGATTATAATAAAGGTGATCTTGAGGAAAGCATGCCTGCTCAAGCGAAGAAGCCTGGAAAAGCAGGAACGGATCGCCCCATTATTATTATGATCGACCCAGGGCATGGTGGTGAAGACCCTGGTGCGATAGGCAAATATAAGACACGTGAAAAAGATGTGGTTTTACAGATCGCACGGCGCTTAAAAGCTTTGATAGATAAAGACCCTAAAATGCGTTCCTATATGACTCGTAATGAAGATGTCTTTATTCCGTTAAAAGTCCGAGTGGCGAAAGCACGTAAAATGCAGGCTGATTTATTCGTTTCAATTCATGCAGATGCGTTTACTAACCGTTCAGCCCGCGGTTCTTCTGTTTTTGCGCTATCAACGAAAGGTGCGACCAGTAATACGGCTCGCTACCTAGCACAAACACAAAACGAAGCGGACTTAGTGGGCGGTGTGAGTAAAAGTGGAGATGTGTATCTCGACCATACGATGTTTGATCTCGTGCAAACAGCGACGATTAACGACAGTTTGAAATTTGGTGACGAAGTACTAAAACGGATGGGAAAAGTTAACAAGTTGCATAAAAATAGAGTTGACCAAGCCGGGTTCGCGGTGTTGAAGGCTCCAGAGATCCCATCAATTCTCGTTGAAACGGCTTTTATTAGTAATTTAGAAGAAGAGCGGAAATTGAAAACAGCTAAATTCCAACAACAAATGGCAGAATCCATTTTTGAAGGGGTAAAAGCTTATTTCCGTAATGGCGGTGCATTAGCAATTCGCAACTAATTAATTTAAATCAGATTAAAATAAAGAAAGGTGATAAACGTGTGTGAGTCGCCTTTTTTGTTTTTATCGATGGGTAAAAATAGAATTTATTATAGTGGTACTAAAAAGGTAATTGAATTAGAAAGGATATTTGAAAGAATTGGTTGCGGGGGCTGGATTTGAACCAACGACCTTCGGGTTATGAGCCCGACGAGCTACCATGCTGCTCCACCCCGCGACTGAAGAGGTAAAAAATTGGTTGCGGGAGCTGGATTTGAACCAACGACCTTCGGGTTATGAGCCCGACGAGCTACCATGCTGCTCCATCCCGCGACTGAATTTTTACGACTTTATACTGCAGATTTTTTGTTACTTTACTGATTTAATCAGTAATTGGTTGCGGGGGCTGGATTTGAACCAACGACCTTCGGGTTATGAGCCCGACGAGCTACCAAGCTGCTCCACCCCGCGTCCGATGCGGGCACTATACTCGGGATGAGATCTGATGCAAGTTTTTTCGTGTTTTTTTTTCAAAATTTAGCATTTACAGAACAAAATCTGTTCTGTCTGGCTGTTTTTTGCTCTTTAGTGAGTAGAGAGAGGAAAATAACCTAACTAAATATATTTACACGTTTCATTCCCTAATTGGGTTTGCTATTGTGCGCTTCATATTGGATTGTTGGATTTATTTGGGTGGTAGAGCATGAATATAGGGCTAACAAAAATCGTCAATAAACAAATAGTAAAAAAATGGTTAGTAACCAGCGTATTTCTTTCCTTATTAGCTGGATGCCAAACCCATCCAACGGATAAAGGCCAACAATATAAAGATGGTCGCTTAGTGCAAGATTTACAGAAAGTAAATCAAGTGAATGTACAGGGGAGACCAATAAATGCGCCAGATTTTAATCAACAAGTTAATGAAATTAAAAATGCATCACCGCGATTGTTTAAAAATAACAACGATACCTATCATGCTATAGAAAACTGGTTGATGGCGGGGGGGAACCCGGCTCAATTGGCAAATTTCAATTTAACCGCTTTCCAAATGGAAGGCGCTGATAATTATGGAAACGTACAATTTACAGGGTATTACACGCCTGTGATCGAGGCGCGCCGTATGGCTCAAGGTGAATTTCGTTATCCGTTGTACGGTATGCCGCCAAAAGGAAAAACACGCTTACCTAGCCGAGCGGCAATTTATAATGGTGCCCTGAGTGATCATTTAATTTTAGCTTATAGTAATTCGCCGGTTGAAAATTTTATGATGGAAGTTCAGGGAAGTGGTTATGTTGATTTTGGGGATGGCAGCCCACTGAATTTCTTTGGTTATGCAGGTAAAAATGGTCACGCCTATAAAAGTATCGGAAAAGTGCTGGTAGACCGAGGTGAAGTTCCTTTGAGCCAAATGTCATTACAAGCTATCCATGATTGGACGAATCAGCATAGCGAGCAAGAAGTTCGCCAGCTATTAGAAGAAAATCCGTCATTTGTATTTTTTAAACCGCAATCATTTGTCCCCGTTAGAGGCGCAAGTGCGGTTCCTTTAATTGCTAAAGCATCTGTTGCATCAGATAAAACCCTCATTCCACCGGGAACAGCCTTACTCGCGGAGATCCCTGTGTTAGATAATAATGGGAAATTTACGGGTCAGTACGAAATGCGTATGATGATAGCCTTGGATGTTGGTGGTGCGATTAAAGGGCATCATTTTGATATTTACCACGGTATAGGCCATGAAGCCGGAAAAATGGCCGGTTTTTATAACCATTACGGGCGAGCTTGGGTGCTGAAAAAAAGCCAGCCGCTATTTGGTTCAATGTAGTTACAGTTTTAACTGAGGTTGTTCGTTATTATGCAAGCTAAGCTTTCTGATGCTTGGATGCAGCGTTTTGCTGGGATCGGGCGTTTATATGGGCAACATGCTCTTCATCTTTTTGCACGTTCCCACATTTGTGTCATTGGCATTGGTGGGGTAGGCGTGTGGGCCGCGGAGGCGCTTGCTCGTTCAGGTATTGGGCATATCACATTAATTGATATGGATGATATTTGTGTGACTAATACCAATCGCCAATTACATGCCATCAAGTCGACAGTTGGGCAACCAAAAGTTGATGTGATGAAAAATCGTATTTTAGAAATTAACCCCGAATGTGTAGTGGATGTTATTGATGATTTTATTACTGTTGATAATGTCGCTCACTACCTTAGCACGGGGTTTGATTATGTCATTGATGCCATTGATAGTGTAAGGCCTAAAGCAGCGTTGTTAGCGTATTGTAGACGCTTTAAAATACCCATTATCACCACAGGTGGGGCTGGTGGACAAATCGACCCAACACAGATTCAAGTGACAGACCTAGCTAAAACGGTTCAAGACCCTTTAGCCGCTAAGTTGCGCGAACGCTTAAAATCCGATTTTAACGTTGTTAAAAATGGCAAAGGAAAGCTCGGGATTGACTGTGTTTTTTCTACTGAACAGCTTGTTTATCCGCAAAGTGATGGCACTGTGTGTGCGGCAAAAAGCACTGCGGATGGCTCTAAGCGTATGGACTGCGCTTCAGGCTTTGGTGCGGTGACTATGGTTACAGCCAGTTTTGGGTTTATTGCTGTCTCACATGCACTTAAAAAGATGATAGCAAAATCACAACGGGAAATGGAACAGCAGTAAAGTGAATGAGGCTATTGCGATAGATAGCCTCATTCAATGAATTACGCAGGTGTCATTTCATTGGCAATATTTTGAATTGCCGTAATGAGTGATTGAATACCATTTTGGCGGGATTCGCTGAGCTGGCTAGGTAAGCCGGTTTGAGCTAATAAGCTATTAAAATCAATTTCCATGATTTCTTTCGCTGTTTTTTGCTCTATTGCCGCTAATAAAATGGTAAATAACCCTTTCACCACTCGGCCTTCACTATCCCCATAAAAATGAAATGTTTCATCATCATTGAGAAGTGCTCCAATCCAAACTCGGTTTTCGCAGCCTTTAACCTCTTGAGTTTGCAGTTTTTCATCATCAGACAGCGCTGGCAATTTTCTCGCAAATTGAATTAATAAACGGTATTTATCTTCCCATGCTTTATGTGTGGAAAACTGTTCAACTATTTCTTGAATTTTAATCTCTGTACCGAATGGGTGCGGAGCAAGTTCATGGTTAGTCGAAGTCATTAGGCTTCCTTTATTGATTTATTCATTGAGTATAGAAAGTGAAACGGTGACTGCATCGATAAATTTATCGACGTCTTCCCGGTTGTTGTACGGCATCATTGAGATACGCAAGCAGCCACTGATATTTAATGCATCCATTAATGGTTGGGTGCAATGTTGACCATAGCGTAATGCAATATTTTGTTCGGTCAAGAGGGCACCTAGATCACTATGGTGAATATCTTTGAAGTTAAATGATAGCAAAGGAGAATCAGGCACACTATAGCTAATAAAGCCGGGAAGTGCCGACAGTTTTTTAGTAGCATATTCGATTAGTGAGCAAGTATATGTTTCTGCTAGTGTTAAATTTATTCCTTCCAGCCACTCTAGGGTAGCAGAAAAGGCAATTACCCCTGCAATATTCGGTGTTCCTGCTTCGAATCGTTGTGGGATAGGTGCAAGAGTGAAATCGTCAAATGTGACGTGGGTCAACATTTTTCCTCCACCATGCCAAGGGGTCATTTGCTCTAAAAGTTCTGTTTTGGCGTAGCAAACTCCAAGCCCAGTTGGCCCATATAACTTATGTGCTGAAAATGCATAGAAATCAATATTCAGCTCACTGACATTAATCGGGCTATGAACGACACCTTGTGCGCCATCAACAACGACTAAAGCTCCTACTTGGTGAGCGAGCTGAGTCACCGTTTGTATATCGGGTTGATAGCCAGTTACATTGGACATTTGAGTGATAGCGATGACTTTCGTTTTTTCAGATAATTTAGATTGGAGTACATCAAGACTCAATGTCAGGTTCTTTTCAACTGGCCATTTTATAATTTTTGCGCCAGTTTGCTGTGAAAGCATAATCCAAGGTAATAAATTTGAATGATGTTCTATTTCACTGACAATAATTTCATCGTCAGGTTTTAATGTTGAGCGAAAATAACCTTGTGTAATTAAATTAATTGACTCAGTTGTTCCGCGTGTCCAAATAATATTTTTTTCACTGGAAGCATGAATATATTTTGCAGCACGGATTCGCCCCTGCTCATAATCACGTGTTAATTTCAATGATTCAGATGACTGCCCTCGATATACCGAACTGCCCGACAAGCGATAATAGTCATTAGATGCATTGATCATGGCGATAGGCTTTAATGCCGTTGCCGCACTATCAAAAAATAGTGTTGATGAGTCTATCGCTGGGAAGGTGAGGCGAAATGTGGTGGCGCTAAAATGATCCATGAGTATTTTCTTTTTAGTCAAAATTTCAATGTGTTTTGATTTTACTGAGTGCGGTATTAGTTGATTGTACATTTATTAGTACATTTATAGGTACTTTCTGATTAATTTAAACTTATCATTTTTTAATCTAGCCATTGAAATATTTTGTTACGTTTGGTATTAATTGTTAGCAATTCTTCTAGATGTGGTTTCAAGATGATTCAGTGTTTTGCGTTGCAATGCAATGCCTTTTGTTTATAAATTTATTTTTTTAAGTACTTAGTAAATAATTTTCAAGATTTATCTTAAATATCTTACTGAAAGTTTTTTCGGTACACTTACAATTATCTATAGTTATTTGTATTTATTAAGTTAAATTGCTTAAGTAAATACCGAAATAGCATTAAAAAAAGAGTAAAAAAAAGCACCGCGCGTTGGCGGTGCACTATATAAAATCACTATGGACAGACAGGGTAAATGTACAGGAAGTGAAAAAACAGTAGCTAAAGCTACAAAGGTCTGGTTCAACCAGACAACTTGCAAACACAACATCACAACCACAAAGCCAAAAGTTTCAAAGTAACTAAACTCTGTAACTTTTCGTTCCGGCTTAGGAAGTGTGCATACTATAGGTATTTACTAGCGTATCCTCAAGGGACAAATTATAATGCTTCGGATGAAAAAAACTAATGCATAACAAGATGCCAAGTAGAAGTGATTATGTCTAAAAGATTACCGCCCCTAAATGCACTGAGAGTCTTTGATGCTGCTGCTCGTCATTTAAGTTTTACTAAGGCAGCAGAAGAATTATTTGTAACTCAAGCAGCCGTTAGCCACCAAATGAAAAGTTTGGAAGATTTCCTTGGGCTGAAATTATTCCGTCGGCGCAACCGATCATTGTTATTGACAGAAGAAGGTCAAAGTTATTACCTTGATATTAAAGAGATTTTCTCTTCTTTAAACGAGGCGACGCGTAAGTTGCAAGCCAGAAGTGCAAAAGGGGCATTAACGGTTAGTTTATCCCCAAGTTTTGCGATTCAGTGGCTGGTGCCAAGGCTTTCAGGCTTTAACCAGGCCTATCCAGGAATTGATGTGCGGATCCAAGCTGTAGATAGAGAAGAAGATAAATTGGCAGATGACGTTGATGTCGCTATTTTCTACGGTAAAGGTAATTGGCCAGGGCTAAGAACAGATAGGCTTTATGCTGAATATTTAATGCCGGTATGTTCACCATCTTTATTAACTGGAGATAGCCAACTAAAAATTCCTGAAGATTTAGCAAAACATACGTTACTTCACGATTCTTCACGAAGAGACTGGCAAGCATATGTTAAGCAACTAGAGTTACAAAATGTCGTTAATGTACAGCAAGGTCCCATTTTTAGTCATAGTGCGATGGTTATTCAAGCTGCTGTTCATGGTCAGGGAGTTGCACTGACGAATAATGTTATGGCTAAAAATGAAATTGACGCAGGGCGCTTAGTTTGTCCCTTTAGTGAGGTGTTAGTTAGTAAAAATGCATTCTACTTAGTTTGCCAAGAAAATCAGGCAGATTTAGGCAAAATAGCTGCATTTCGCCAATGGATTCTTGGGCAGGCGGCAAGTGAACAAGAGAAATTAGGTTTTATTACGGGTGACCAAGATGTGGCGCTTATTCAGTAATCAAGTATTTAAATAAAAGGTGTTACTGTGAATAGTCGTTTGATGTTAATTTTTGCAGGAATTAGTGGCTTCTTTACTGTTGCTTTTGGAGCTATTGGTTCACATGCGTTATCGTCAATTATGAGTGTCCATCAAATGGACTGGATTGAAATAGGGCTACGTTATCAAATGTTGCATACTGTTGCACTAATGGTGCTAGGGGCAATTTTATTACGTAAAATAATTCTGTGGTTCTATTGGTCAGGTGTGTTTTTCTCTGTTGGGATACTTCTTTTTAGCGGTAGCCTTTATTGTATGGCACTATTGCAGGTAAAATACTTCTCTTATTTTACGCCAATAGGTGGTGTATGTTTCCTAATTGGTTGGCTGTTAGTGGTTATTGGCGCTATGCGTCTAAGGAAATCGGCGTCACGCAATGAGTAATAAAATTGCACTATATTGCCGTCCAGGCTTTGAAAAAGAATGTGCAGCAGAAATTACAGATAAAGCAGGGCAAAAAGAAATTTATGGTTTTGCCCGCGTAAAAGAAAACAGTGGTTATGTTATTTTTGAGTGCTACCAAGCAGAAGATGCGGACAAACTCGCACGAACGTTGCCTTTTCGAGAATTAATTTTTGCTCGTCAAATGATTGTAATAGGGGATTTACTTAAGGATTTACCGCCTGAAGACCGTATTACCCCGATTGTAAATGCATTGAGTCAGCAAGTTGTGCGGGCAGGAGATCTCCGTGTTGAAGTTGCTGATACCAATGAATCGAAAGAACTCTTGAAGTTTTGCCGCAAGTTTACGGTACCTTTGCGTAATGCATTACGTAAAGAAAAAATCTTATTGCCACTCGAAAACTTTAAGCGGCCCGTTATTCATGTATTCTTTATTGCCCCTGGTTGCTGCTATACCGGGTATTCGTATACCAATAATAGTTCAAATTTCTATATGGGGATCCCAAGGTTAAAATTCCCATCAGATGCACCGAGCCGTTCAACCTTAAAACTTGAGGAAGCTTTCCACGTCTTCATTCCTTATGAAGAATGGGAAGAACGTCTAGCTAGTGGGATGAAAGCTGTCGATCTTGGAGCATGCCCAGGGGGATGGACTTATCAATTAGTGAAACGCAGTATGATGGTGGATGCTGTAGATAATGGCCCAATGGCGGAAAGCCTTATGGATACAGGGCAAGTTAAGCATCACCGTGAAGATGGTTTTAAATTTAAGCCTACTTCCCATAATATTACTTGGTTAGTCTGCGATATGGTTGAAAAACCAGCTAAAGTTGCTGCGCTAATGACTGATTGGCTTGCTCAAGGTTGGTGCCGAGAGGCCATTTTTAACTTAAAATTGCCGATGAAAAAGCGCTATGAAGAAGTTTCACATATCTTAGAAAAGATGAAAACACAGCTTAAAGAGCAAGGTGTTAATGTGTTGATTCAAGCTAAACAGCTTTATCATGACCGCGAAGAAGTAACTGTACATGTGATGAGGATATGGTCGGCAAATCCAATGGCACGTGAGTATTATTAATTTATAGAATCAGTTAATAAAAAAGCCACTTCATCATTAAGTGGCTTTTCTGTTTTCTATTAGTTGGGTGCATAACGCAACTGATTCAGATTCCCTCGTATCGGGATATCGGTTCTTAAAGTCGCAATATCTCGGCAAATCAATGCAATTTCCTGCTGATTGATGAGCTTTTTCTGCCATTTCTCTTCAAGGTTATCTAAATTGGCAAATATATTTTCAATAGAGTGATATTGTTGCAATAGTGTCGTGGCACTTTTAGGACCAATCCCTGCAACACCGGGAACTTTACTACTACTGATCCCTGCAAGCCCCCAATAATCAGGAAGTTGATTAGGAGAAACGCCAAATTCCTTTTCGATAAAAGGGATATCTAGCCAGCGCTTTTGAAAATAATCGCGAATTCTTAAGTTAGGGGAAAGTAGTTGGCAGTAACCTTTGTCTGTGGATACGATGGTAACTGTGTGCCCCGATCCCGCAATGCGTGTTGCTAAGGTAGCGGCTAAATCATCGGCTTCATCCCCTTCAGACTGCCAGCAGTGAACCCCTTTTTCTTTAAATAAGGCTATTAAGGTGGGGAGTTCAGCATGCAGATCTTCAGGCATAGGTTGTCGCCCCGCTTTATAATCGGGGAGTTTTTCATGGCGCCAGCTTTGGTGACGTCCTTCTTCATCAAACACTGCAACAATGTGCGTGGCATCAGTATGGGCGATCAACTGCGATATTGCAGATAAACAAGTTTCTCCACACGGGCTTCCTTGCACCGCGTGGATACGGCGTATTAAGTTTAATGCATCAATAATTAATAAGTGGATCATAAATACGCCAACATTTACTTATTTCACGATTTCATAGCAAGGTTCGTATGCCGTGCCACCCGGTAATTTCATACGATGTTGCTCAACGAAGCCTTGTAATAACACATCCATACGCTTCATTAGCTCACTATCGCCGTGAATTTTGAATGGCCCATGTTTTTCGATGGCTTTCATACCAAATTCCTTCACGTTACCAGCCACAATACCGGAGAAAGCGCGGCGTAAATCTGAAGCCAGTTTCTCAGGTGCTTGCCCTGGGTGGAGGTTCAGTGATGCCATATTTTCATGCGTTGGTTCGAATGGATGTTGTAAATCGTGAGCAATTTTAATTGACCAGTTGAAGCTATAGGCATCACCTGTGCTACGGCGATTTTCTTTAACTTGTGGCATGCTGCGTTTCATTACACGAGCGACTTCTTGAGCATCATCAATAATAATTTGGTAATGCTTACTGGCTTCATCACCTAAAGTGTGTCGAATAAAGTCGTCTAATACTTCAAAGTATTCCGCACTTTCTTTTGGGCCCGTTAAAATCAGTGGTAGAACTTGTTCACTGTTGGCTGGGTCCATTAAAATACCCAATAAATACAGTAACTCTTCGGCGGTACCGACACCTCCTGGGAAAATAATAATCCCATGACCTAATCGAACGAATGCCTCTAAACGTTTTTCGATATCAGGCATAATGATGAGTTCGTTCACTAATGGGTTTGGTGGCTCAGCGGCGATAATTGAAGGCTCAGTTAAGCCGATAAAACGGCTATTTTTGTATTGTTGTTGTGCATGGCCAACTGCTGCACCTTTCATCGGTGCTTCCATAGCACCCGGGCCACAGCCTGTACAGATATTTAGCTCACGCAACCCAAGCTCATTACCTACCTTACGGCCATATTGGTACTCAATTTCATTAATTGAGTGGCCGCCCCAGCAAACAATCATACTCGGGTCTTCATCGATATGCAGGGCACGGGCATTACGCAAGATAGAGAAAATCATATTGGTAATATGTGTGCCATTTTCGAGGTCTAAATTAAATTGTTCTTTGGCATGCGTAATTTGCGCATGGACGAATAGAATGTCACGCAATACGGCAAATAGGTTTGCTTGTAAGGTGCGAATAATTTTACCATCAACAAAAGCTTTTTCTGGTGGGTCGATAAGTTCAAGCTTAACGCCACGCTCACGGCGTAATACATTGATATCAAAATCTTTACTTTTTTCTAATAGCTCTTTACTGCTATCAGTTAAGCTGCCTGAATGCAAAACGGCTAAAGAACAATTTCGAAATAATTGGTACAAATCGCTACTGGCCGTGCGTTTTAGCATATCAACTTCAAGTTGAGAGAGTAGATCCATAGATCCTAATGGACTGATATGAGTAATCAAGTAGTACTCCTTTACCCCATGGGTTCTTGATATGTGAATTGTACTGCAAATGTATTAATTACACTTACTTTTCAACTATATATACTTATTGTCGTGATAAACGACCTAGTTCTGGCGTAAATTCTTCATTACTACGCCATGGGTTTATATCAAGCCCTCCACGGCGAGTATAGCGTGCATAAACACTTAATTTTTCAGGTTTACACAATTGCATAATATCAGTGAAAATGCGTTCAACGCATTGTTCGTGAAACTCATTATGATGGCGAAATGAGACCAAGTAGCGTAATAAGGCTTCACGATCAATTTTGGGTCCACAATAGTGGATCTGCACAGAGCCCCAGTCAGGTTGGTTGGTAATTAAACAGTTTGATTTTAATAAATGGCTCACTAACGTTTCGTCAACAACTTGTTGTTGGGTGCTATTCGCCAAATAATCTCGATTAAACTCATAATTATCAATATCAATCTCTTGTTCATCAATACATTCGCCAAGTAATGGCTGGATAGGTTGATGAGCAAAGTGCTCTAATTTATGAAGTGTAACGCTTACTTGGCCATTAGCACAGCGGCTTAAATCATTTTGCAAAGCGCTTCGCACATTTTCCCAAGTTTCAAAACGTGTTTGGTTAAAACTATTTAGGTAAAGCTTAAAGCTCTTAGATTCAATTAAGTTTTCGCTATTTGCATCAACACTAATCGAGCCTATTGCTACTTGGGGAACACCGCGCTGATTTAGCCATGAAAGCTCATACATTGTCCAAATGTCAGCACCGTGAAATGGAAGTGCTTTAGCGTGAATGGCTAAAGGGTCACGATTTAAGCTACGAGGGACAGCTTGTAATAATGTGGCATCATACTGATCATGATAATCCGTTTTCTTTCCAAGAGTTAAATTATTAAGTGCGGGATTATTCTGGTAGTGTGACATATAGGTCCTTATACTTCATAAACTGAAAATGAGGCTAATAGGTAAAATTGGGATATTTTCTTCGTCTGTGAACTTCTGTCATAATACCATTTATCGACAACATTGACGCCTTTCTCTTTAAATTGACGACAAAAAACACATAATTATGAATACTTCACATTCTGCCGCACTACATAATTTTACTCAGAAATATGTTTCACAATGGCACCAACAAACGGGGTTACCTCCCGCCTCAACAGACTTATATGGTATTCCATCGCCATGTATTGTCCGCACAGGTGAAAACTGGGTTTACTGGGAACCTCAACCATTTCCAATAAAGGATGCGAGCTTAGATAAAGTTGCGACAGCATTGGAGATTAATTTACAAGGTGATATTCATGCTTTTTATACTGCACAGCTTGCTGGCGATATGAAAGCCACATTTCGTGATATTACGCTGAGTTTAGTACAGGTGTGGAATGAAGATGATTTCATCCGTTTGCAAGAAAATTTAATTGGTCATTTAGTGACTCAAAAGCGTTTAAAACTATCACCCACGCTATTCATTGCAACGTTGGAATCAGAGATTGAAATGATATCAATGTGCAATCTCACGGGGGAAATTATATTAGAAAAATTTGGTAGTCAGGAAAGGCGTGTACTTTCTTCGAATTTAACAAGTTTTCTCGATGAGCTAGTGGTTGTTGTTGAGCCTCAGGGGTAAGTGTTTTTAAGCGGGTTTGTGTAAGTAAATGCCTACAATTAAGCTAAGTAATTTCTTAAAAAATGTTCTTTATATTGTAATGATAATTATTTAACTTTTAATTTCATGGCGTTACTATCTGGTTTGTACTTTTTGCGTATTTTTACCGTGTTATTGTTTATTTTGCTAGGTTGTTTCATTAATAGATTTAATGCATTCTTATCGCGCTGGACAGGGTAAACTCGTTTAGCTTTTTATACCTTCATGTGAGGTGTAAAAATTGTTTAAAACAAGGCGATGGAACGCGATTAGGTGATAAATCTATAAATTTGTTTTAATCAACAGGATGTTGAATGACGGGAAGTCATTAGCAGGATGCGTAAATTTTAAAATATGAGCCAGTCAGCTTCGGTTGACTGGCTTTTTTAGTTAATACCTATTGTAGCGGGGTGATTTAAAAAAATTAAAGGTACTTTAATTTATTTAAATCAATGTTCTAATCTAATTGAATTTTTAGTTAGCGAAGCAATAATATCTTGGGTCATGGAATCGCGTAGCGCTTCTCGGCGGCGAAATTCAGCACGACGCTGGCTTTTCACTGACTCTATATCTCGTACAGGTTCTTGAATAGGTAATTGGAACCAACCATCAGGTGTTTTCGTGGCACCGCATTCTTGCCAAAACGTATCATAGCTTGATTTCAAATGCTGGCTCTTAATATGACATTGGTTTGAAATTCCTAATATTGATTTTACATCAAAGAAGGCTGCTACTGCATAAACCGCTGACATTAATAAATTTTTGGGCCTCATACCGTGCATTTGCTTAGTTATCAACCTAACTTGATCGACACTTTGTTCAGTGGAAGGGCCTTGCAAAGAGCACACGTACAATTGTCCTTCTGGGCCGAAGGAAAAACTCATTAAATAAATATCGTCACCGGTCTCATTTCTCAAGTGTAAAGTGAGGTCGCCTTCTCGAGGGTATTGAGAGTAAATCAATGTTAATTGAGCGAACTCTCCTGATTTTAATTCAATGTTTGCCACGAGAAGCCCTTCTCGCTTAGCAGAAAACATAGCTTCAATAGCTTCGGGCTTGAATGTACTTTCAATTAAATTGAGCGTGTAGCTGGCGGTTGATAGTTTTTGTTTTCCGCTCCAGCTTTTATGTAGATACTTATTTATAGGGCGTTCGATAAAATGAGGAACGCCTTCAATAACTGAAGAAAATTGCGCACTACGGTAGTTTTGGCACATAACTTGATAATGCTGATATTGTGACGAAGGCAGCTTTGAAATGCGTATTTTTCTTTTTAATTCAATATAGTTAGAGTTTAAAGCTTTCCAGACTTTATTTTCCTTGCGCCACTGTTTTAGTCGTCCCATAGATAAACCATTTTGTTGTTAATTATTCTGTAAGTACTAAATTGATAAAACATTTAATCTTACATGTGCTATCTGCAACAAAATATAAACGAATCTTATTAAATGAATTGTTCGATTAATAGCTACGATAATAATTATTATCGATATGCAAAATAAATAAACTTGTATTTGCTGAGGCTTAACCCCATGTATCCGACAGAATTATGATAGAAAATACCGTATATTTGCTGCAGCCATCACTAAATGAGTTTAAGTATGAATATTGAACAACGTATTATTGAGAAACTTCGTCACTTAGAAGAGGAAATGAAATTAAAATCTCTTTGGAATGAACAGCCACCTTCACCCGAGGCTTTTAACAGTGTAGAGCCTTTTTGTATTGATACGATGGAGGCTATAGAGTGGCTGCAGTGGATTTTAATACCTCGTCTACAAATGTTAATTGAACAAGGGGCTACGCTGCCAACTAATTTTGCGGTCGCTCCTTATTTTGAAGAAGCGTATAAGCATGATGAAGAAGAACAATACACGCTACTTATCAATTATTTGCGTGAGTTAGATGGTTTTTTCTCCACTAAGACCTGCGGGTAATTTATTGATGCTGGAAATTATTTATCACGATGAATATATGGTAGCGGTTAATAAGCCTGCTGGTATGTTAGTGCATCGCAGTTGGCTGGACAGTAAAGAAACCGTATTTGTGATGCAGACACTACGTGACCAAATTGGCCAGTATGTTTACCCCATTCATCGCCTCGATAAGCCGACATCAGGTATATTACTATTTGCGTTATCGAGCGACGTCGCAAGGCTGTTATCGGCTCAATTTGAAAACCATCAGTTAGAAAAAGTGTATCACGCTGTTGTTCGCGGTTATTTAACCGAAGAGCAAACCATCGATTACCCGCTATTAGAAGAGTTAGATAAAATTGCGGATAAACATGCATCACGTGAACCTGTTTTACAGGAATGCGTTACCCACTGTAAACCGATAGCGACGGTTGAATGCGCTATTGCGATTGGGCGATATGAAACATCAAGATTTAGTTTAGTTGAGTTAAAACCTGAAACTGGCCGTAAACATCAATTGAGAAGGCATATGTCTCATCTTCGTCACCCTATTATTGGTGATAGCAAGCATGGAGACTTACGCCAAAACCGAGGGGTGAATACGCATTTTTCAGTGTCTCGCCTGATGTTACATGCCAGCTTATTAAATTTAAATCACCCAATAACAAAAGAAAATATATCGTTAGTGGCCGCGTGGGATACACAATGGTTATCATTAATTGAGCAATTTGGATGGTCAGATACAGTTGCAAAATTAGGGATAAACGTTATTAACTCATCAAGTTAACTATGAAATAGAGGGAATGTTATGTCAAAAATAGGCATTTTTGTTGGAACTGTCTATGGTAACTCTTTAGCTGTTGCGGAAACAGCACAAGAAATTTTAGAGCAGCAAGGGCATGAAGTGGTTGTTTTTGATGAGCCCACCTTGAGCGATTGGCAACTTTATAATTCAGGTAATGAAATTGCACTTATTGTGACTTCGTCTACAGGGCAAGGGGATATACCTGACACCATCGCTCCGTTATATAGTGAAATCAAAGATGTTGTCGGTTATCAACCTGATTTACGTTACGGAATAATTGCTTTAGGTGATAGCAGTTATGAAAGTTTTTGTGGCGCAGGTATTCGTTTCGATGAACTGTTAGCTGAACAATCAGCGACCCGTATTGGCGATATTTTATTTATTGATGCAATTGAGGTGGATGTTCCTGAGGAGTTTGCTAAGCCTTGGGTTGAAGCATGGGCGGAGCTGCTTTAAATGTCTGCACCGTAGTATTACCTATATTAATGATAAATATTGGCAGTGCTACGGCGCAGTAAATTAATCATTTCACCTGTAAATTATTTACGGGTCAATTTTTCTAGATCTGCTTCAATTTCTGCGATCTTATTTGAAACCACATGTTCAAGATGGCGTAAGTCATCGAGAATTTTGTGTTTTAAATCAATGTCAGTTTGATCTGTTTGGCAAATTTGATCTAGTTCTTCAATGGCGTAACGTAGGTTAGTGTTAATTTCATTAATTTCTTTGAAATTATTATTACCATCCGCAATAGTTTTACGCTGGCGTGGGTATTTAAATTTTACGCTTTTAGCGAAAAACTCCCCTTTATCTTTGCGAAAATAAATTTTTAAAATGTCATTATTCGCTTCTTGGCGTAAGGTGTAGCGGTCAATATCTTGAGGGTTACTGATGCCTAAACTTTTCAAATTATCGTACATGTTAGCTCGCTTTACTGTAGAGACAGAGTCGGTGAACAAAGTGATAGTGTGAGCAGGCCGTAACAATATCGGTCTATTTCTCGTTAATAAGCTATCTATCCCATTCGTTTGGGTGATAGATATAATGATGTTATTACACAAACAGCATCATTATAATGAAAAATAAAATAATACAGTTTTATTAGAGGTAAACGGCAAAAGCCACGGACATATTATGCGCGATTTGTAGAAATTGACAAACTTCTCTTTGCAATTAATGCGCTAATATTAAAAGGTAACACTGATATGGCCACCCGAGTTGCATACGGGGGTATGCGATTCGGGATAGCTTTAGTTTTTTAACCTAATTACAGTGGCTCACTATAAAAGTTTATTATAAAAACCAGTAACAGGTTTGGCGTGAGATTTTAGGCGTTTAATTACTCATCAATCGTTCTTAATAATTCATTAATACCCACTTTACCGCGAGTTTTCTCATCAACTTTTTTTACAATGACGGCGCAATACAGGCTGTATCGACCATCTTTAGATGGCAAATTACCTGAAACAACTACGGAGCCAGCAGGAACTCGGCCGTAATGAATTTCACCTGTTTCACGGTCATAGATTTTGGTGCTTTGCCCCAGATAAACACCCATTGAAATGACGGAACCCTCTTCAACAATCACCCCTTCGACCACTTCAGAACGAGCACCAATAAAGCAGTTGTCTTCAATAATTGTTGGGTTAGCTTGCAATGGCTCTAATACGCCACCGATCCCTACACCACCAGATAAATGCACGTTTTTACCTATCTGTGCACATGAACCAACGGTTGCCCATGTATCTACCATTGTGCCTTCATCGACGTAAGCACCAATATTGACATATGACGGCATTAATACGCTATTTTTAGCGATATAAGCGCCTTTACGAACAGCGGCAGGAGGAACAACTCGGAAGCCTTCTTTTTCGAAGCGAGCTTGGTCATAATCCGCAAATTTCATTGGAACTTTATCGAAATAACGGCTTTCTGCACCGTCAATCACTTGGTTATCTTGAATGCGAAATGATAACAAAACAGCTTTTTTCAGCCATTGATGGGTAACCCAAACACCGGCAATTTTCTCAGCTACACGTAGTTCTCCGCTATCGAGTAATGCAATGGTATCTAACACGGCTTGTTTTACTGAGTTTGATACCGTATTTGGTGTGATACTGGCTCGCTCTTCGAACGCTTGTTCAATGATCGCTTGTAAATGCTGCATTGATTGTATTTTCCTCTTGAATGTTATAAAAAGTGAACGTTCACCATAAAAATGTGATGGACGCTATATTTTATCCTTCGATTTTAGGGCCTCTGTCAACCTTTCTGATAACTCTTGTTGCATATTTTTAGTCAACGCTTTGTGTTCCTTATCAGCTAAAACAAAGAAATCTTCCACTTTTTCGCCAATTGTCGTGATGCGTGCGCCATATAGAGAAATTTCCATTTGAGCAAAAATATGACCGATGCGAGCCAATAAACCTGGTTGATCTAAGGCGAACAGTTCCATATAGGTGCGACGGTCGTTGGTGGAATGTAGAAAATTGACTTTTGTTGGCACGGTAAAGTGACGTAATTTTGACGGCAGAGTACGTGGCTTAGGCAGTGATATTTCTGGTTGCTGAACGGCTAATAACAACATTTTTCGGATGTGGTCGTATCTGTCTTTGGACAGAGGACTACCGTTAGGCTCAAGAACGACGAAGGTATCCATGGCCATATTGTCTTTGTTAGTAAAAATTTGAGCACTGTGAATGCTTAAATTTCGCCGATCCAATTCGCTGGCGACAGCGGCAAATAAATGGGGTTTATCATGGCACCAAATAAAAATTTCTGTTCCGCCATGTTTAGGTTGTGTGCTGATTAATACCAAAGGCTGGCTCAAGTCGTGGGCTAGTAAGTGCTTAGCATGCCATGCTAATTGGGATGGCGTATGACGTAAAAAATAATCGGCATGGCAGCGGGACCATAACCCCTGCAGTTTTTCTTCATCAATTGATGATTGGCGTAGTAATGATAAAGCTTGATAACGATGATGACGAATGCGTTCGCGTAAGTCAGGGGTGCTCTGCATGCCTTGATTTAATTGATGCTCTGTAGATAAAAAAAGTTCACGAATTAAACTTTGTTTCCAGCTATTCCACAGTGTGCTATTTGTCGCGCAAATGTCTGCAACCGTTAAACACATCAAGTAGTTAAGCCGTGAAACAGTTTTAACTTCCCCTGCAAATTGTTTAATAACATCGGGGTCTTGAATATCACGCCGTTGAGCTGTCACCGACATCAATAAGTGGTTTTTAACCAACCATGAAGCTAATTCAGCTTCTTTGACAGAAAAATCATGCAGTAAGGCAAAATCATAAACAAAATCAGAGCCAAGGTCGGAATGATCTCCTGATCGGCCTTTAGCTATATCGTGAAAAATGGCAGCTAATCGTAAAAGTTCAGGTTGCAATAATTTGGGATAAACACTGACACACAGTGGATGGTCACGACGATTTTCTTCTAACGTAAAGCTATCAATTTTTTGCAGTACACGAATAGTGTGTTCATCAACGGTATATGCATGAAATAGGTCGAACTGCATTTGACCAACGATATTGCTCCAGAGTGGGGTATAAGCGCTCAGTACACTATGAAGGTGCATTGGGACAAATGCACCTTTGATGGCGCGAGGGTGGCGTAGAATTTTGATAAACAGTTTTCGGGCTTCAGGGATTTCACATAATGGCACTGAAAGGTTGCGCCGCGCATAACGTAGTTGCCGTAAAGTAGTGGAATAGATCCCTGTAATATTTGGGTAGCGAGCCATTTGGTAAAACATTTTTAAAATAGCGGCTGGCTGCTTGATAAATAACTCTTCATCAATAACGTCAATCAATGATCCACGTAATTGGAATAGAGAATCAATAGGACGGGGCTTTTCGTTGGGGTTAAGCGTTAAAATAGCTTCATCAAATAACTGCAATAGCATTTGATTGAGTTCCCGAACACGGCGAGTGACGCGATAGAAATCTTTCATCATTAGTTCAACGGGTTGGTTTTTTTCGCCTTCATAACTCAGTAACCGAGCCACACTAAACTGGCGGTCAAATAGCAGGCGATTATCATGACGTTTCACCACTAAATGGAGCGCAAAGCGAATTTTCCATAAAAATATTAGGCACTCTTTGAGTTCTTGGCGCTCTTCTTCAGTGAGAAAACCAAAACCTACCATTTCATCGACGGTGGTTGCACCAAAATGACGCCGCCCGACCCATAGTAAGGTATGGATATCCCGTAATCCCCCAGGGCTACTTTTAATATCGGGTTCTAAATTATAGCTAGTGCTATGGTAGCGTTGATGGCGTTCTTGTTGTTCTTCAATTTTTGCAGCAAAAAAGACCGCGGAAGGCCAAAAATCATCGCTAAAAATAGTTTTTTGTAATTGTAAAAACAGGGCGACATCACCACAAATTAACCGTGATTCAATGAGATTAGTTGCGGTGGTTAGGTCTGCATTTCCGGCTTCAATGCATTCAGCGAGGGAACGGACGCTGTGGCCGATATCAAACCGCAAATCCCATAATAGAGTGATAAATTGCCCAATTTCGTTAGCGATGTGTTCTGGAAGCGGTTTTTTACTTAAAACTAAAATATCAATGTCAGAAAGTGGATGTAGTTCATGGCGCCCGTAACCCCCAACGGCGATTAGTGACATATCAGGCTGCTTATCAAATTGAAAGGATTGCCATAATCGAGTGAGTAACGCATCAAGGTAATCACTTCGCAAGTGAATAAGGTCGACAACATCTTTACCTTGGTTGAAAGCCTCTTCCAGCCACTGATCGAAATCATCGACATGTTGTCTTAATAAATTAAGTTCAAGGTCATGAGTACTAAATTGATTAGGGGGGAGGTAGGAAGCTGAATTTACAGTCATCTTTATCTTTCCGTATTGATAGCAATAGGGGGTTAGCTACCAGCTTACGGTTTTTTGATAAAAATGAACAGAGGAAGAGCCTTCGGTTAGGAAGGCTCAATGGAGCAGATTATTCGTTAACTAATACTGCAGAGATAAACGGCTCTTCTTCTTTACGTAGAGTGAGGATTTCACAGCCGTTATCCGTCACAACTAACGTGTGTTCATATTGTGCAGACCAACCGCGGTCTTTGGTTTTAACTGTCCAGCCATCTTTCATGGTGCGAATACGGTGATCGCCTGTATTGACCATAGGCTCAATGGTAAAAGTCATCCCTTTTTGTAGAACCACGCCACTGTCGTCAGCATCATAGTGCAGAACTTGTGGTTCTTCATGGAAACCTTGGCCAATGCCGTGGCCGCAATATTCACGCACAACTGAGAAATCTTGTTTTTCGACAAACTCTTGAATGGCTTTACCTAAAGTACGTAAGCGAATACCCGGTTTAACCATTCGGATTGCTAAATATAAGCTGTCTAGTGTGACTTGGCAAAGGCGCTCACCTTGAATGGTTGGTTTACCAACAATAAACATTTTGGAGGTATCGCCATGGAAACCATCTTTAATAACGGTGACGTCAATATTAACAATATCGCCATCTTTTAAGATTTTATCATCACTAGGAATGCCGTGGCAGATGACATCATTGACAGAAATACAAACAGATTTAGGAAAACCGTGATAATTCAGGCACGCAGGGATAGCTTGCTGTACGTCAACAATATGTTGATGACATAGGCGATCTAATTCACCCGTACTAACTCCCGGCACAACGTGCGGAGCAATCATTTCTAACACTTCTGCTGCTAAGCGGCCAGCAACACGCATTTTCTGAATATCTTCTTCAGTTTTGATAATAATAGCCATGAATTTAGTCCATTCATGCCAACATTGAATTTGATGGCATGTTAAAAAAGAGGGGGAAAATAGGTAGCCCATTTTACATCGATGAGATATATGGTAACAGCCACCGCATTTTCTGCCAACTAGCTATCGAGCGGACTCGAAAGTCGAAGTCACTTTATAGTAGATAAGGAAAGGAGTGGAGCTTGTTCATTTTGAGCTTTTAACAGCACAAAATGCAAAAAAATAGTAACGAAGACCATCTAGAAGGTATTGCAAAAATAAGGCTTTTTTATCTTACCGAATAGCGTCTATAATTGACCTGAGTAATGGTTAAATATTGCTCAGGTCAATGGCTTTAAATCAAAACCACTTTTAGGCATTTTTGTGAGCGAAAAAAGCAACAAAAGTTGGCTTCTAGGTTGGTTTTATGGTATAAAGCGCGCCGGCAATCCATTTATTTCTTATCACCATCATCGAAATGTCATTTTATGGCATCAAGATAAAGTCGTTGATAAAATATTGGATGTGCGAAACTTAAAACTCAATTGTGTAATAACACACACAAATCGACACGTGCACCGGGGTGCTCTTATGCGTTTTAACGCAGCTTTGGAGTCGGTAGCATGGGATTTGTGGAGGCATAACCCCAATTACTTAAATACAGAGGTATTAAATGGCAACTGTTTCCATGCGCGATATGTTACAAGCAGGCGTACACTTTGGTCACCAGACTCGTTACTGGAACCCAAAAATGAAACCTTTCATTTTCGGTGCGCGTAACAAAGTTCATATCATCAACCTGGAAAAAACTGTTCCAATGTTCAACGAAGCTCTGGCTGAGTTGACTAAAATTGCTTCTCGTAAAGGCAAAATTCTGTTTGTCGGTACTAAACGTGCTGCAAGCGAAGCCGTTCAAGAAGCTGCTAACAGCTGTGATCAGTATTTCGTTAACCACCGCTGGTTAGGCGGAATGTTGACTAACTGGAAAACCGTTCGTCAGTCAATCAAACGTCTGAAAGATTTAGAAGTTCAATCACAAGACGGTACTTTCGACAAACTGACTAAGAAAGAAGCGCTGATGCGTACTCGTGAACTTGGTAAGTTAGAAAACAGCTTAGGCGGTATCAAAGATATGGGCGGTTTACCTGACGCTCTGTTCGTTATCGATGCAGACCACGAACACATTGCTATTAAAGAAGCAAACAACCTGGGTATCCCAGTATTTGCTATCGTTGATACTAACTCTGATCCAGACGGTATCGACTTCGTTATCCCTGGTAACGATGATGCAATCCGTGCAATCAAACTGTATCTGGGCGCTGTAGCAAGCACCGTTCGTGAAGGTCGTTCACAAGATCTGGCTGTTCAAGCAGAAGAAAGCTTAGTAGAAGCTGAGTAATAAGGCCCAAACCCTTATTTAGGTATTGCTATACAGGTACTGCTATATGTTAGAAGGGGCCTGATTTAGGCCCCTTTTATATATGAATCAGAACTATCCACGTGGGGAAGACTCCCACGGGGAATATCGAGGAATAAATCACATGTCTGGAATTACCGCTGCATTGGTAAAAGAACTGCGCGAACGTACTGGCGCAGGTATGATGGAATGTAAAAAAGCACTCGTTGAAGCTAATGGCGACATCGAATTAGCGATTGATAACATGCGTAAATCAGGTCAAGCAAAAGCGGCTAAAAAAGCAGGTCGCGTTGCAGCTGAAGGTGTTATCCTGACTGAAGTTTTCAACGGTGGTAAAACAGGTGCTCTGGTTGAGCTGAACTGTGAAACTGACTTCGTTGCTAAAGACGCAGGCTTCTTAGCATTCGGTAAAGAAGTTTTGGCTTCTGTTGTTGCTGACAAAAATGCTGACATCGATGCGCTGAAAGCAAAATTCGAAGAAGCTCGTACAACATTAGTTGCGAAAATTGGTGAAAACATCAATATTCGTCGTGTTGCTATCCTGGAAGGCGCACAAGTAGGTAGCTACCTGCACGGTGCTCGTATTGGTGTTTTAGTTGCGGCTGAAGGCGCTGACGAAGAATTACTGAAACACATCGCTATGCATATCGCTGCAAGCAAACCTGAATATGTGACTCCAGATGATGTTCCTGCTGATGTTGTTGCTCATGAGCACCAAATCCAGTTAGACATCGCAATGCAATCTGGCAAACCACGCGAAATCGCTGAAAAAATGGTTATCGGTCGCATGAACAAATTCACTGGCGAAATCTCTCTGACTGGCCAGCCTTTCGTAATGGACCCAAGCAAATCTGTTGGTGACTTACTGAAAGAGAAAGGTGCTACTGTTTCTGGTTTCCTTCGTTTCGAAGTAGGTGAAGGTATCGAGAAAGTTGAAACTGACTTTGCAGCAGAAGTTGCTGCAATGAGCAAGTAATCAACTAAGGGCCGCCAATTGGCGGCTCTGTTTTATATACGTATATTCCCTGCGGTGTTAGCGTCATAGGCATTGCGCTAGAATTCTTGTGTATAAAAAAATTATATTTAAACTAATTCAAAATTTAGGTACGTAGAACACTGTAATTCTACGTGTGTTACCCCAATAAATATCTGTTAGGACAGAACACCATGGCAACCAATGCAAAACCCGTTTATCAGCGTATTCTGCTTAAATTAAGTGGCGAAGCCTTACAAGGGGCAGAAGGTTTTGGTATCGATGCTAGCGTTTTAGATCGTATGGCTCAGGAAATTAAAGAACTCATAGAACTGGGTATACAGGTCGGTGTGGTTATTGGCGGTGGTAACCTGTTTCGTGGTGCTGGTTTGGCACAAGCTGGAATGAACCGTGTTGTCGGAGACCACATGGGGATGCTAGCAACTGTGATGAACGGACTCGCAATGCGTGATGCATTACATCGCGCCTATGTGAATGCAAGACTGATGTCTGCGATCCCACTTAACGGTGTCTGTGATAACTATAGCTGGGCAGAGGCCATTAGCTTGTTACGTCACGGCCGTGTTGTTATTTTTTCTGCAGGAACAGGCAACCCATTCTTTACAACAGACTCCGCTGCATGCCTACGTGGTATTGAAATTGAAGCGGATGTCGTGTTAAAAGCGACAAAAGTTGATGGTGTGTATTCAGCAGACCCTGCTAAAGACCCAGACGCAGTCCTTTATGAAAATCTGAGTTACCAAGAGGTTTTGGAACGTGAACTTAAAGTGATGGATTTAGCGGCATTCACATTAGCACGTGACCATAACTTACCGATTCGCGTATTCAATATGAATAAACCGGGCGCTTTACGTCGCGTTGTTATGGGCGAAAATGAAGGAACTCTGATTTCTCACAATTAATACTCAGAGACATGACCTGAGTTTAAATGTATTATCTAATATAAATTCAGACAATTTAAGCGAGGTCGCATGCGGCCTTTAATAACCAGTTCTTAAGGGTTGAAAACGTGATTAACGAAATCCAAAAAGATGCTCAAGACCGTATGGAAAAGAGCCTTGAAGCATTCAAAAGCCAAATTAGTAAAGTTCGCACAGGCCGTGCATCTCCAAGCCTATTAGACGGTATCACTGTTGAGTACTATGGTTCAGCGACACCTTTGCGCCAATTAGCTAACGTCACTGTTGAAGATTCACGCACATTAGCTATTTCTGTTTTTGACCGTAGCATGTCACCTGCGATTGAAAAAGCAATCATGGCATCTGATTTAGGCTTAAACCCATCATCAGCGGGTACTGTTATCCGTGTTCCACTTCCTCCATTAACGGAAGAGCGTCGTAAAGACTTAATTAAAGTGGTTCGTGGTGATGCAGAGCAAGGCCGTATCGCAGTCCGTAACGTTCGCCGTGATGCTAACGACAAAGTGAAAGCATTACTGAAAGATAAAGAAATCAGTGAAGATGACGAGCGTCGTTCACAAGATGATATCCAAAAGCTGACTGATAGCTACATCAAAAAAGTTGATGAAGCATTAGCGCAAAAAGAAGCAGAGTTGATGGAATTTTAATCCATCATAATAATAAAGCCACCAATGCAAACTGTAAAAGTGTGCGTTAGCGTGGCTTTATTATTTTTCAAGCTTATTAAAAAATCCTTTCTAACCTCTAAGCTGATATAATCTCAGTATTGAATTAATACAGAGTACTCAATCACTATGAAATGTCTGACAATCCTAGGTTCTACAGGCTCAATTGGTACAAATACACTTTCTGTTGTTCGCCAAAATCCCGAAAAATTTCAAATCGTTGCTCTAGTGGCAGGAAAGAATGTCACTGAAATGGCGAAACAGTGCCTTGAGTTTAATCCGAAATATGCCTCAATGGCGGATGAATCGTCAGCAAAAGCGCTAAAAACTATTTTAACTGAGAATAATTGTAAAACTGAAGTTTTGTCAGGAAAACAAGCTGCAATTGACCTTGCTGGTCTGGATGATGCTGACCAAGTTATGTCAGCCATTACTGGGGTTGCCGGTTTACTTCCTACTTTAGCGGCAATACGCAAAGGTAAAAGAATATTATTAGCGAATAAAGAGTCTTTAATTACTAGTGGCCGTTTATTCTTTAATGAGATTCGTAAGCACAATGCAACAGTATTTCCTATTGATAGCGAGCACAATGCTATCTTCCAGAGTTTACCTGAAATTATTCAACTGAATTTAGGTTTTGCCGATTTATCAGCTTCCGGTATCTCAAGTATTGTTTTAACCGGATCAGGTGGGCCATTTAGGGATACACCGTTATCGCATCTTGATAATGTGACCCCTGATGAAGCATGTAACCACCCAAATTGGTCGATGGGGCGAAAAATATCAGTCGATTCAGCGACAATGATGAATAAGGGGCTAGAATATATCGAGGCTTGCTATTTTTTTAATGCGAGCGCCGAGCAAATGGAAGTGATTATCCATCCTCAATCTGTTATTCATTCCATGGTTCGGTATAAAGATGGCAGCGTGATAGCACAACTGGGCACACCTGATATGCGCACTCCAATTTCATACAGTATGGCTTATCCTCAGCGTATCATGTCTGGTGCGAAACCTCTTGATTTTGCAACACTTTCATCATTAACATTTGTTCAGCCTGACTATCAACGCTATCCTTGCTTGAAGCTTGCAATCGATGCCTGCCACCAAGGGCAAGCCGCTACGACGGCACTTAATGGAGCGAATGAAATGACAGTTGCTGCTTTTCTCGAAGGCAAAATACGCTTTACGGATATAGCAAAAATTAATCGCAATGTATTAGATAGCCAAGTTTTTTCTGAACCTGTTTCGATTGAAGAGGTCTTAGAAATCGACGAACGAGCGCGTAAAAATGCAGAAAAAATAATCGCTCAGACAATTTAACGCTGGTATGTGTTTTATTTAGTTGCTGATAGCCATAATAACTCTTTAATATGTGATGTGTTTAAAAAAAGAAAAATAACATAGTACCTCTTAGAGATTTAAGGATGTGTCTTATCAGCAAATTCAATAATAGTAGTTATTATTGGTCTGTATACTCAAAGTGGTACTCACAAGGATTAATATTTAATGAACTCTAGTGGTGAAAATCTCTCTGATTCAATGATGCCTAAGCATGTTGCTATCATTATGGATGGTAATGGTCGATGGGCTAAACAAAGAGGGAAGCTCAGAATTACAGGTCATAAGGCAGGCGTTGAATCTGTCCGTAATTCTGTGCGCTTTGCGGTAAAAAATAAAATTAGTTCGCTCACATTGTATGCTTTTAGCAGTGAAAACTGGAGAAGGCCAGAGAAAGAAGTCAGTTCTCTCATGGAACTATTTGTTTTTGCTCTTGATAATGAAGTTAAGAACCTACATAAAAACAATGTAAAACTAAAAGTCATTGGTGATATTAGTCGTTTTAGTGAACGCCTCAGAAAAAGAATTGATAAGGCAGAAGCATTAACGCAAAACAACACTGGGCTAAAACTGAATATTGCAGCGAACTATGGTGGCCGCTGGGATATTAGTAACAGTGTAAAACAAGTATTTGCAAAGGTACAAAGTGGTGAGCTTTCTATTGATGATATCAATGAAGAAAGTATCGATAACCATATTTGTATGCATGACCAAGAAAATGTCGATTTAGTCATAAGAACTGGGGGAGAGCATCGCATAAGCAACTTCCTATTATGGCAAGTCGCATATGCGGAATTTTATTTCACCAACGTTTTGTGGCCAGATTTTGATGAAATGGTGTTTCAGAGTGCAGTTGATGCTTTTAGTAAGCGTGAGCGCCGTTATGGTGGAGCTGAATCAGATGATGAACTGGGCAAAGAATAGGGGAAAGATGTGCTGAAATATCGTTTGCTTACTGCGATAATTTTAATACCGATTGTTATTGCGGCGCTGTTTTTACTTTCCCCAGCGAATTTTGGGCTTGTCGTGATTGCGGTTTGTGCTTTAGGTGCTTGGGAATGGGCACAATTTGTCGGCTGGCACTCTCAAGCTAAGCGCATAGGCTTAGCGGTTGTTTTTGCTGCAATATTACTTGCAATGCAATTTTCTATTTCCGATATAAATCAGTTCTCCTCTGAGCCTATGATTTTGTATGGTTTATGGGCTGGCCTTATTTGGTGGGGGATAGCGATTATTTTAGTTGTTACCTATCCCGCCTCCGCTTCTTGGGGCAAATCAGTTGTTATTCGCTTATTATTTGGCGTGTTAACGATTATCCCATTTTATTGTGGAATGATGGTTTTAAGAACCGTTGGTTATCAAAGCGATACATTCTTTGGAGCTTGGTGGTTATTGTATGTCATGTTGCTAGTTTGGGGGGCTGATTCAGGCGCCTATGCATTTGGTCGTACTATCGGGCGCAACAAAATGGCACCGAAGGTATCTCCTGGTAAAACATGGGAAGGCTTGGTGGGTGGCCTTATAACTGCTGGGATTATTTCATGGTTATTTAGCGCCTTTGCGCCAATCCCCGTGATGCCTGATTATTTGCTAGTGACTTCAATTATTGTTGTTGTAGTATCTGTGTTTGGTGATTTAACTGAGAGTATGTTTAAGCGCCAATCAGGTATTAAAGATAGTAGTCATTTAATTCCAGGGCATGGCGGTATCTTGGATCGTATTGATAGCCTAACAGCGGCAATCCCAGTTTTTGCTGGGCTAAATTTGTTAATTTTTAACGGTTTTGGTCTTTAGGAAGATACATGGGATTTATTTGGAGTTTAGTTGCCTTTATTATCGCAATAGGTGTGCTAATTACAGTACACGAGTTCGGCCATTACTGGGTTGCTCGCCGCTGTGGTGTTTATGTTGAGCGCTTTTCTATAGGGTTCGGCAAAACCTTATGGCGCAAAGTCGATAAGAATGGTACCGAATTTGTTTTGGCGATAATCCCCTTAGGGGGGTATGTCAAAATGCTTGATGAGCGAGTTGGTAGCGTTTCTCCTGAACGTCGCCATCAAGCGTTTAACAATAAAACTGTCGGTCAACGAGCTGCCATTATTGGTGCAGGGCCAATCGCGAACTTTTTATTAGCAATTGTTGTCTATTGGATAGTCTTTATGATTGGTGTTCCTTCTGTGAAACCTGTCATTGAAGACGTAAAGCCAGGCTCTATTGCGGCAATTGCAAATTTTGAACCAAAAATGGAACTAAAATCTATTGATGGTATCGAAACTCCTGATTGGAATTCAGTTCGTTTAGCATTGGTCGGTAAAATCGGTGACCGTGAACTGACAGCACAAGTATTACCCAGTGGTTATAATGAACCGATTACTAAAACGGTTGATTTAACCACTTGGCAGTTTGATCCAGAGAAACAAGATCCAATTTTGTCAGTAGGCATAATGCCTGTCTCTGCAAGAATTGACCCTGTTATCCAAAAAGTAACGCAAGGGTTAGCTGGTGAACGAGCCGGTTTGCAGAAAGGCGACAGAATAGTGAGTGTTAACGGGGAAGTTCTGGGCCTGTGGGATCCCGTTACACGAATTATTCGTAATAACCCGGGCGTCCCGTTAAAACTTGAAGTGCAACGGTCGCAGCAATTGATTTCACTCACGTTGACCCCTGACAGCCAAGATGGGCCGCGTGGGGAGAAAATTGGGTTTGCAGGCGTAGAACTTTCAGTGTTACCGTTAGCAGATGAATATAAGATGGTGCAACAATATGGGCCATTTTCTGCGTTTTACCAAGCCAGTGATAAGACGTGGCAGTTAATGAAGTTGACGGTCAATATGATGGGTAAACTGGTTGTTGGGGATGTCAAACTCAATAACTTAAGCGGTCCGATATCTATCGCTAAAGGTGCGGGGGTATCCGCCGAGTCAGGCTTGGTATATTATTTGATGTTTATTGCGCTTATTAGCGTCAATTTAGGTATCATCAATCTGTTTCCATTGCCTGTTTTAGATGGGGGGCACTTGCTCTTCTTATTAATTGAAAAAATTAAAGGAAGTCCGGTGTCTGAGCGAGTACAAGACTTTAGTTTTCGGATAGGTGCAATGGCATTGATTCTGTTAATGGGACTTGCACTTTTTAATGATTTCTCTCGCTTCTAATTTTTGTAAGCTGGGGACCAGTAAGGAATACGCATAACAACGATGGCGATGAAAAAGTTGCTCATAGCGTCGCTGCTTTTCGGCAGCGCCACTGCATACGGTTCAGACGGATTCGTAGTTAAAGACATTCGTTTCGAAGGTCTACAACGCGTCGCCGTTGGTGCAGCATTATTGAACATGCCAGTTAGGGTTGGCGATTCAGTTGATAACGATGATATCAGCCGTTCGATTCGTTCCCTATTTTCAACCGGTAACTTCGAAGATGTTAGGGTCCTGCGTGATGGAAACACGCTGATCGTTCAAGTTAAAGAGCGGCCAACGATTGCAAGTATCACCTTTACAGGCAATAAGTCTGTTAAAGATGATATGCTCAAGCAGAACTTGGAAGCTTCAAATATCCGCGTTGGTGAGGCACTCGACCGCACGACAATTGCAAATATCGAAAAAGGTTTAGAAGACTTTTACTATAGCGTTGGTAAATATAATGCAACAGTAAAAGCTGTTGTAACGCCTTTGCCACGTAACCGTGTGGATTTAAAATTTGTTTTCTCTGAAGGTGTTTCAGCTCAAATTCAGCAAATTAATATTGTAGGTAATAAAAATTACACTACAGCAGAATTAGTTAATAAGCTGCAATTGCGTGATGATGTTCCTTGGTGGAACCTCGCTGCTGACCAGAAATATCAGAAGCAAAAACTGGCGGGTGACTTAGAAACTCTGCGCAGTTTTTATCTTGATCGTGGTTATGCGCGTTTTAATATAGACTCCACGCAAGTCAGTCTGACCCCAGACAAAAAAGGTATTTATATTACTATTAACATTACTGAAGGCGACCAATATAAAATATCGGGTGTCGAAGTTAATGGTAATACGGCTGATCATTTAACTGAAATCCAAGAGCTTATCACTATTACACCGGGAGAATTATATAACGGTGCTCAAGTGACAAGTATGGAAAACAAAATCAAAGATATGTTTGGCCGCTATGGTTATGCATATCCTCGAGTAATGACACAACCTGAAATCAACGATGCAGATAAAACAGTTAAATTGCACTTAAATATTGATGCAGGTAACCGTTTCTATGTGCGTGAGATTCGTTTCCAAGGCAATGACACCAGTAAAGATACTGTTTTACGTCGTGAAATGCGCCAAATGGAAGGTGCATGGCTCGGAAATGATTTAGTTGAACTAGGTAAAGAACGTCTGAATCGTACAGGTTATTTCGAAACTGTTGATGTAGAGACTCAACGTGTACCTGGTAGCCCTGACCAAGTAGATGTTATCTACAAGGTTAAAGAGCGTAATACTGGTTCAATGAACTTTGGTATCGGTTTTGGTACTGAAAGTGGTGTGAGCTTCCAAGTTGGGGTTACACAAGATAACTGGTTAGGTACAGGTAACGCAGTTGGTATTAACGCAAGTAAAAATGACTACTCAACTAACGTTGAATTCTCATTTACTGACCCGTACTTCACCGTTAATGGTGTGAGCTTAGGCGGCCGTATTTTCTATAACGACTTTAGTGCGAAAGATGCGGATCTATCAGGCTATAACAACAAAACGTATGGCCTAGACAGTTTCTTAAGCTTCCCATTTAATGAAAATAACTCTTTCCGCGTCGGTGCGGGTTATGTTCATAACCGACTTTCGGATATGCGTGCTCAAGCTGCCATGTGGGATTACCTTGATTCTATGGGTAAAAATCCACCAGTTACAGAGAACGGACGTAATAAAGAAAGCTTTGATGCGGATGACTTCACACTTAACTTAGGTTGGACTTATAACTCGTTAAACCGTGGTTTCTTCCCGACATCGGGTAATAAAACGAACGTATCGGGTAAAGTGACAATTCCTGGTTCTGATAACGAATACTATAAACTACGCTTTGATACAGCGCAGTATTATCCACTGGACGAAGACGAAACTTGGGTAGTTCTGGGGCGTGCACAAGCAGGTTATGGTGATGGTATTGGCAGTAAGCAAATGCCATTCTATGAAAACTTCTATGCGGGTGGTTCAAGCACTATTCGTGGTTTCCGTTCGAATAATATCGGTCCAAAAGCGGTTTATTTGAAGAAAATTAATGGAAAAGATGGCCCAGAGCCTGGAAGCCCATCAAGTGATGCGGTCGGTGGTAATGCGATGTACGCGGCATCATTTGAGTTAATCACTCCGACTCCATTTATTGACGAAAAGTATTCGAACTCCGTTCGTACCTCTCTCTTTGTTGATGCAGGTACGGTATGGGACACTAATTGGAACAGTATTCCTGCGGCTTGGCGCGAAGGTATGCCTGACTATGGTAAGGCAAGCAATATCCGAGCTTCTGCGGGTGTGGCTTTACAATGGATGTCTCCACTTGGACCACTGGTCTTCTCTTATGCGCAGCCGATTAAGGACTACGAAGGGGATAAATCAGAACAGTTCCAATTTAATATTGGTAGAACGTGGTAATCTATTCCAGTTTCTATCTATGAAGGCTCCCATGTTTTTGTGGGAGCAACCAAAATTTCCAGCCATACGTATGGGTTAAGGAGTTTAGTGTGAAAAAATTGTTGTGTGCAGCGGGTGTGAGTATTGCTTTAGCAATGTCTGCGGGGGCTTATGCTGAGAAAATCGCTATCGTCAATGTTGGTGAAATTTTCCAAAATATGCCAGCGCGTGAAGCCGTTGCTAAACAGCTTGAAAGTGAATTCAAAAGTCGTGCGACTGAGTTACAAAATCTAGAAAAAGATTTGCAAACTCGTGTTGAAAAATTGCGTCGTGATGGTGCAACAATGAAACAAAGTGAGCGCGAAAAGCTTGAATCTGAACTCATGACTAAACGTGATCAATTCGCTGAAAAAGCTCAAAAATTTGAAGAAGACAACCGCCGTCGCCAAGGCGAAGAGCGTACTAAAATTTTAACTCGTATTCAGAACTCTATTAAGGCTGTTGCAGCTAAAGAAGGCTATGATGTCGTTATCGATGCAAATGCAGTTGCTTATGCAAAAGATAGCGTTGACATTACAAGTCAGGTTCAAAAACAGGTTAAATAATAGATGTCTTCAATTCGATTGGCTGACCTTGCTCAGCAGTTGAATGCGCAATTACACGGTGATGGTGATATTACCATCACCGGTATTGCTCCAATGCATTCAGCGAATAATCAACAGATTACTTTTCTATCTGACAGCCGTTATAGTGACAAATTGGCAGATTGCCAAGCTGCAGCGGTGGTTCTCACAGCAAAAGATCTTGAAGCATGCAAAGTGGCTGCTCTGGTAGTGGATAACCCATACCTTGCTTATGCACGCATGGCTCAAATTATGGATACAACGCCAAGCCCAGCTGAAGATATCCATGCATCAGCGGTAATTGCTGATGATGCAAAACTTGGTAAGAATGTCGCAATTGGCGCAAATGCCGTTATCGAAAGTGGTGTTGAGCTTGGCGATAATGTGGTGATTGGCGCAGGTTGTTTTGTGGGCAAAAATACGCGTATTGGTACAGGAACCCGTTTGTGGGCGAATGTCAGCGTATACCACAATGTTGAGATTGGCGAACACTGTTTAGTTCAATCTGGCACAGTCATTGGCTCTGATGGTTTCGGCTATGCGAATGATCGTGGTAATTGGATCAAAATTCCTCAATTAGGCACAGTGATCATCGGCGATCGTGTTGAGATCGGTGCGAGTACAACCATTGACCGAGGTGCTTTAGATAACACAGTAATTGGCAATGGGGTTATTATCGATAACCAGTGCCAAATTGCACACAATGTCATAATTGGTGATAATACCGCAGTTGCTGGTGGTGTTATCATGGCTGGTAGTTTAAAAATCGGCCGTTACTGTATGATTGGTGGTGCCAGTGTCATCAACGGCCATATGGAAATTTGCGATAAGGTCACAGTAACAGGAATGGGGATGGTCATGAGACCTATCACTGAACCAGGAGTATATTCTTCAGGGATTCCTTTACAGCCTAATAAAACTTGGCGTAAAACAGCTGCTTTAGTCTTAAATATCAATGAGATAAATAAGCGACTGAAACATGTTGAGCGTGAATTAGATAGCCAAAATCAAAAAAAACAGTAATCATTTTGTAATTCAGGCTAAAATAGTTATCTGAGTTACGTTTTCCGGCCTGCCAGTTAACCTAATTTAAGGTTAAAGCAGGCCGATTCATTAATTAAACCGTATTAATAGACAGGAAGAGTATTTCGATGAGTGATAATCATACTCTGAATATAGAAGAAATCTTAGAACTGCTTCCGCACCGTTACCCATTCCTTCTGGTTGACCGTGTATTGGATTTTGAAAAAGGCAAATCATTACGTGCAGTGAAAAATGTGTCATTTAACGAGCCATTTTTCCAAGGACACTTCCCAAGTAAACCTATTTTCCCTGGTGTATTGATTTTAGAAGCCATGGCGCAAGCGACAGGAATTCTTGCGTTTAAAAGCGTTGGAAAATTAGAGCCGGGTGAGTTGTACTATTTTGCAGCGATAGACAATGCGCGTTTTAAACGTCCCGTTCTACCAGGAGACCAAATGGTCTTAGAAGTAGAATTTATCAAAGAACGTCGCGGAGTTGCACGTTTTAAAGGTGTTGCTAAAGTTGATGGAGAAGTGGCCTGCGAAGCAGAAATGATGTGCGCCCGTCGTCGTGAGGTCTGATATGATTGATAAAACAGCCTATATTCATCCATCCTCTATCGTAGAAGATGGAGCTATCATCGGTGCCAATGTTCATATTGGCCCTTTTTGTTATATTGGCGCGAATGTTGAAATTGGTGAAGGCACTGAACTGAAATCTCATGTTGTCGTTAATGGCCATACAAAAATTGGTCGTGACAATGTGATTTTCCAGTTCGCTTCCATTGGTGAGATTAATCAAGATCTTAAATACCAAGGCGAACCAACGCGAGTTGAAATCGGGGACAGAAACCGTATTCGTGAAAGCGTAACCATTCACCGTGGTACTGTTCAAGATGTTGGCCTGACAAAAGTGGGCAATGATAACTTACTGATGGTGAATGTGCATATTGCTCATGATTGTATCATTGGAAACCGTTGTATTATTGCAAATAACGGTACTCTAGGTGGTCATGTAACACTTGGTGATTATGCCATTATTGGTGGGATGACCGCAGTTCACCAGTTTTGTAAAATTGGTGCTCATGTTATGGTTGGTGGCTGCTCTGGTGTTGCACAAGATGTGCCGCCTTATGTCATTGCACAAGGTAACCACGCGACACCATTTGGTTTAAATCTTGAAGGTCTAAAACGCCGTGGTTTTGAAAAAGAATCACTACATGCTATTCGTAATGCATACAAGGTGTTATATCGTTCAGGTAAATCGTTAGAAGAAGCTCGTGAAGAAATCGCAGAAGCGGCAAAAGCGAATGAACACGTTAAAGTGTTTAGTGATTTCTTAGAGGATTCAGCGCAGTCTAAACGTGGTATTATTCGTTAATCTAGTATTAATGAATCGAGGCCTTTAATAAGGAGCGAATTTCGGTGAATAATAGCCGCCCACTTACTATTGGCCTTGTTGCCGGAGAAACATCTGGTGATATTCTCGGTGCGGGGCTTATCCGTGCACTTAAAGAGCAAATACCAGATGCTCGCTTTGTTGGTGTTGCTGGCCCTTTAATGCAAGCTGAAGGTTGTGAAGCTTGGTATGAAATGGAAGAGCTTGCCGTCATGGGTATCGTTGAAGTCCTCGGCCGCCTACCTCGGTTATTATCCATCCGTAAGGATCTAACCCAGCGTTTTATCGAATTACAGCCAGATGTTTTTGTTGGAATTGATGCCCCTGATTTTAATATTACCCTTGAGGGGCGCTTAAAATCGAAAGGGATTAAAACCATTCATTATGTTAGCCCATCAGTTTGGGCATGGCGTCAAAAACGGGTATTTAAAATCGGTCGTTCAACGAATTTAGTATTAGCTTTCTTACCTTTTGAAAAAGCCTTTTACGATCGTTTTAATGTTCCTTGCCGTTTTATCGGGCACACAATGGCGGATGCCATTCCATTACACCCTGATAAACAAGCCGCTCGACATCGACTGAATATTCCTGAGCATGTTAAATGTTTAGCCTTACTGCCAGGAAGTCGTCATTCAGAAGTCGAAATGCTAAGCGCAGATTTTCTTAATACAGCGAAAATATTACAGCGTAATATCCCGGATTTACATATTGTGGTGCCGTTGGTGAATGAAAAACGCCGCCAGCAGTTTCATGAGATAAAGCAAAATACTACGCCTGAACTGCAAATTCATACTTTAGATGGCCAAGCTCGTGATGCAATGATTGCAGCAGATGCGACTTTACTAGCATCAGGAACGGCAGCACTTGAATGTATGCTAACAAAATGCCCAATGGTGGTGGGGTATCGTATGAAACCTTTCACCTTCTGGTTGGCAAAACGGTTAGTGAAAACGCCGTATGTTTCTTTGCCTAATTTGTTAGCAGGAAAAGAGATTGTCAAAGAGTTACTACAAGAGGATTGCCAGCCTGATAAACTCGCACAGCAGTTGCTTCCACTCCTAGAGGGTGGCGAGCGGGTTGAAAACCTGAAAGAAACTTTTTTACAATTACATCAGCTTATTCGTTGTGACGCAGATAAACAAGCTGCTGAAGCTGTATTAGATATGGTCAAAAATTAATGGAATTTATCTATCCAAAAGCAAATTTAATCGCGGGTGTTGACGAAGTGGGTCGAGGCCCATTAGTCGGAGCTGTAGTGACAGCAGCGGTGATTCTTGATCCCAATAACCCTATTATAGGGTTGGCAGACTCAAAAAAACTCACCGAAAAAAAACGTGAGAAATTATTTGATGAAATTCAAGAAAAAGCATTGTGTTGGTGTATTGGTCGCGCAGAACCAGAAGAAATTGATAATATAAATATATTACATGCAACTATGTTAGCTATGCAGCGCGCTGTTGCCGGTTTATCCATTATTCCTGAGTATGTTTTAATTGATGGTAACCGTTGTCCTGAATTGCCAATGCCTTCACAAGCAGTAATTAAGGGCGACAGCCTAGTACAAGAAATTAGCGCAGCATCCATTTTAGCTAAAGTGATTAGGGATAGGGAAATGGTTGAGTTGGACAAAGCTTTTCCTGAATATGGTTTTGCGAAGCATAAAGGCTACCCAACCGCGTATCATTTAGAAAAATTGGCGCAGTATGGTGCAACCGAATTCCATCGTAAAAGCTTTGCTCCTGTGAGAAGAGCTTTAGACAGCAATAAGTAGGTATTAGGTCGATGGCATCACCTCGTTTTATTCATTTACGTGTTCACAGTGACTATTCCATGATTGATGGGCTAGCCAAAACAGGGCCACTGGTTAAAAAAGTGGCTTCAATGGGTATGCCTGCATTCGCGATCACCGATTTTACTAACCTTTGCGGGTTAGTCCGGTTTTATGGTGCAGCGCATGGTGCAGGGATCAAACCCATTATTGGCGCTGATTTTTATGTGGAAAGTGAATTATTAGGTGATGAAATATCTCACCTAACTGTTTTAGCACGTAATAATGAAGGCTATCAAAACCTTACCTTACTAATTTCTGAAGCATACCAAAAGGGCTATGGTGCGGTTGGGCCAACGATAAAACGTGAATGGTTGGCCAAGCACAAAGACGGCTTGATTCTACTGTCCGGTGGCCGTAAAGGGGATGTCGGGCAATTTCTATTAAGGGGAAACCAATCCTTAGTGGATGAGTGCCTTGCATTCTATGAAACTCATTTCCCAGATAGCTACTATTTAGAGTTAGTCAGAACAGGCCGGCCTGATGAAGAAAGTTATCTACATGCGGCTGTCGAGTTAGCGACTAAAAAAGGCCTACCTGTCGTTGCAACGAATGATGTTTGTTTCATTGAAAGTAGTGATTTTGACGCTCATGAAATACGTGTTGCTATCCATGATGGTTTTACATTAGCAGATCCAAAAAGGCCTAAAAATTATAGCCCTCAGCAATATTTACGTTCCGAAGAAGAGATGTGTGAGCTGTTTGCTGACATCCCTGAAGCGCTAGAAAACAGTGTAGAGATTGCTAAGCGTTGTAATGTGACGATCCGTTTAGGTGAATACTTCTTACCTCAATTCCCAACAGGGGATATGAAAACAGAAGACTTTTTAGTTATGCGCTCTAAAGAAGGGCTCGAAGAGCGTTTAGAATTTCTGTTTCCTGATGAAAAAATCAGGGCAGAAAGACGTCCTGAGTATGATGAACGTTTAGATATCGAACTCAACGTAATCAACCAAATGGGTTTCCCTGGCTACTTCTTGATAGTTATGGAGTTTATCCAATGGTCGAAGGATAACGGCGTACCCGTTGGGCCTGGACGAGGTTCGGGGGCAGGTTCCCTTGTTGCCTACGCACTCAAAATTACTGACCTTGACCCGTTGGAGTTCGATTTACTATTTGAGCGTTTCTTGAACCCTGAGCGTGTTTCGATGCCTGACTTTGACGTCGATTTCTGCATGGAAAAACGCGACCAAGTCATTGATCACGTAGCCCAAATGTATGGGCGTGATGCCGTTTCACAAATCATTACCTTTGGTACGATGGCGGCAAAAGCGGTTATCCGCGACGTGGGGCGTGTACTTGGGCACCCATATGGCTTTGTTGATAGAATTTCTAAATTAGTGCCGCCAGATCCCGGTATGACACTAGAAAAAGCATTCGAAGCAGAGCCACAGCTCCCTGAAATTTATGAAGCTGATGAAGAGGTTAAAGCGCTTATCGATATGGCGCGTAAGCTCGAAGGGGTCACTCGAAATGCCGGTAAACATGCGGGTGGGGTGGTTATCGCTCCAACTAAAATTACTGACTTTGCGCCACTGTATTGTGATGCGGAAGGTAATAACCCCGTCACGCAATTCGATAAAAACGATGTCGAATATGCAGGGCTAGTGAAGTTTGACTTCCTCGGCTTACGGACGTTGACGATCATTAACTGGGCGTTGGAAATGATCAACGCGCGCCGTGCTAAGAAAAACTTAGAGCCGGTTGATATTGCGGCGATTCCGCTGCACGATCAAAAAAGCTTTGATATGCTGCAGCGCTCAGAAACCACGGCAGTATTCCAGTTGGAATCCCGTGGAATGAAGGACTTAATTAAGCGATTACGTCCCGACTGCTTTGAGGATATGATCGCTCTGGTAGCATTATTCCGCCCCGGGCCATTACAATCAGGCATGGTAGATAACTTTATTGACCGTAAGCATGGTCGTGAAGAAATTTCGTATCCAGATGTACAATGGCAACATGAATCATTAAAACCTGTTCTAGAGCCCACATATGGTATTATTTTATACCAAGAACAGGTTATGCAAATTGCTCAGGTTTTAGCCGGTTACACGCTTGGCGGTGCAGATATGCTGCGTCGTGCGATGGGGAAAAAGAAACCTGAAGAAATGGCGAAGCAGCGTTCTGTTTTTGAAGAAGGAGCAATCAAAAACGGGGTAGATGGCGAGTTATCAATGAAAATCTTTGACTTGGTAGAGAAATTTGCCGGTTATGGGTTTAATAAATCGCACTCAGCAGCTTATGCTTTAGTTTCTTATCAAACATTATGGTTAAAAGCTCACTATCCCGCTGAATTTATGGCTGCTGTAATGACCGCTGATATGGACAACACGGAAAAAGTGGTCGGTTTAGTTGATGAATGTTGGCGAATGGGCTTAAAAGTATTGCCACCAGATATCAATAGTGGGCTTTATCACTTCCATGTGAATGATGAAGGTGAGATAGTTTACGGTATTGGTGCAATTAAAGGGGTCGGTGAAGGCCCGATTGAGGCGATTGTTGAAGCGCGTCAACAAGGCGGGATATTTAAAGAGATTTTTGACCTTTGTGCGCGAGTCGATATTAAAAAAATTAATCGTCGTGTGATGGAAAAGCTTATCATGGCAGGGGCATTTGACCGATTAGGCCCTCACCGTGCGGCATTGATGTCTTCCCTTGAAGATGCATTAAAAGCGGCTGACCAACACGCTAAAGCAGAGGCAATAGGCCAAGCAGATATGTTTGGTGTATTAGCGGAAGCACCTGAACAAGTTGAAAGTTCATACGCCAGTGTGCCTAAATGGCCAGAGCAGGTGGTATTGGATGGTGAACGCGAAACGCTTGGTTTATATTTAACAGGGCATCCAATAACGCGATACTTGAGCGAAATAGAGCGCTATACTAATGGGCTTAGATTAAAAGATGTGAACCCCACCCCTCGTGGTCAAGTGACAACTGTGGTAGGTTTAGTACTTTCAGCTAAAGTCATTACAACCAAGCGTGGAAATAGAATAGGTATTTGTACGCTTGATGATCGTTCCGGTCGTCTGGATATTATGTTATTTTCAGATGCACTCGATAAATACCAACATATGTTGGAAAAAGACAATATCCTGATAGCCACCGGTCAGGTCAGCTTTGATGATTTCAATGGTGGTAATAAAATGACAGTGCGTGAGTTAATGGATATTAGTGAAGCAAGGGAGAAATATGCACGAGGGCTTGCAATTTCACTGTCAGATAAACAAATTAACGATCAATTGCTGAACCGGCTTCGCAGTACTCTTGAACCTCATCGTTCAGGAACGATCCCGGTTCATCTGTATTACCAGAAGGATGATGCCAGAGCCAAGCTTAAATTTGGTGTTGTTTGGCGTGTGACGCCAGTGGATCCCCTTCTGAACGATCTTCGAACTCTGCTGGGTAGTGAGCAGGTAGAATTAGAATTTGACTAAAATAGGAATATTATGAGTCTGGATTTTCTTGATTTTGAACAGCCAATCGCGGAATTAGAGGCGAAAATTGATTCTCTAACAGCGGTTAGCCGTCAAGATAACAACTTAGAAGTCAACCTAGATGAAGAGGTTGCTCGTTTACGTGAAAAAAGTGTTGAACTGACACGTAAAATTTTCTCTGATCTAGGAGCTTGGCAAATCGCTAAACTCGCTCGTCATCCACGTCGTCCATATACATTGGATTATATTTCTCGCATTTTTACTGATTTCCAAGAATTAGCAGGTGATCGTGCTTATGCAGATGATAAAGCCATTGTGGGTGGAATGGCGCGTTTAGATGGTCGCCCAGTTATGATTATTGGGCATCAGAAAGGGCGTGAGACAAAAGAAAAAATCCGTCGTAATTTTGGTATGCCAGCCCCAGAAGGTTACCGTAAGGCATTGCGTCTGATGGAACTGGCTGAGCGTTTTAACTTGCCTATTATTACCTTTATTGATACTCCTGGGGCTTATCCGGGCGTTGGTGCTGAAGAGCGTGGTCAGTCAGAGGCTATCGCACGTAATTTACGTGAAATGTCACGTTTATCTGTCCCAGTCATTTGTACTGTTATTGGTGAAGGTGGCTCTGGCGGTGCTCTTGCCATCGGTGTTGGTGATAAAGTCAATATGCTGCAATACAGTACTTATTCTGTTATTTCACCAGAAGGCTGTGCTTCTATTCTATGGAAAAGTGCAGATAAAGCACCACTAGCAGCAGAGGCGATGGGGATTACGGCTCCACGTCTTAAAGAACTGAAATTAATTGATAATGTTATTCCTGAGCCATTAGGCGGTGCACATCGTAATTATGATGAAATTGCGGAACAGCTAAAAGCACGCCTGAATGAGGACTTAAACGAATTAGATGCATTAGATGCCGAAGCGTTGAAAAACCGCCGCTATCAGCGTCTGATGGACTATGGTTATTGCTAATTATTAACCGCTAATCGTTAATAAAAACGGGAGTTTGCTTTTTGCCAGCTCCCGTTTTTTTATTTTTAAGCTAGTCATTTTTAATGATAACAGAGTGTTTTGATTTAAATTATTCATCTGCTGAAAATAATAATAGATAGGAACTAGGGTGCGACAATATAATTATTTGCTATATGCTTTTACTTGCGTATTGATATGGAGCTTTATTCCTATTGTCTCTCGTTTTGGGCAAGAAGGTATGGATAGCTTCCAATTCCTTTTTTGGTCAAACTTAATTTCAGCGATATCTGTAATTATTGTTGCACTTGCTTCTGGGTATCGGCTGACAAAACTGTTTATCTTGCCAAGAGATGTACTAATCAAAGTCTTTGTTCTTGGTTTTCTTGATTGTTTATTCTACTTGTTACTGTATTACGGATATTCCATTGAAAATGGTATCGCCGTATTGGTCATTCAATATAGCTGGCCATTAGTTATTATCTTGTTATCAGTAGTATTGCTAAAAGATAAATTAGCTGGAAGACAAATAATTGGCATCATAGTTGGTTTTATTGCGGTGGTTATTACTTTTACTAAAGGGCAAATTACACAGCTACATGTTGAAAACCCAACAGCGTTATTACTGGTTTTTAGTGGTGCATTTTGCTTTGCACTAATGTCAGTTTTTTCTCGCCAATATTCGATAGACCCCTATATTAGTACTGTGTGGTTATTTATTTTTTCAACGCTAACTTCTTTTGCCTTACTGATACTATTTAGTGAAATGCAGTTACCTTCAAAAGCAGCTTTTTGGCCAACATTGGTTAATGGCATTTTAATCAATGGGGTGTCTTATATTTTGTGGTTTAAGGCGATGAATACAGGTCATTCAGCGAAAATAGCTTCTGTGGTATTTTTATCTCCCATATTATCGGTACTCTGGTTAGTGTTAATCTTAAATGATGTTTTTGAAATTGCGTATGCAATTGGGGTATTACTGGTAATTATTTCTGGTGTTCTGTGTGTTGGCGCAAAAAGCCAAAGCCAGAAGTCGTAAGAAGGGCGAATAAATGGCGCAGCATTCGCAAGTAATTGTTGAACAAGTTCTTAATAAAATAAGTGGTATTCAAAAAATTCTAGTGGGATTCAGTGGTGGTATTGACTCTACGGTTTTATTACATGCACTTTATCTTATTCGGCAACAACGGCTTCCTTCACTAGAAATTCGTGCTATTCATATTCATCATGGCTTGAATAGAAAAGCAAACGAATGGGAGCAGCATTGTGCTCAATTATGTTCACAATGGGACATTCCTTTTATTTGCCGACATGTCGTGGTTGATTCAAGCCAAAAAGGTATTGAAGCAGCAGCACGAGAAGCTCGTTATCAGGCTTACCGAGAAGAATTACAAGAAGGCGAGGTATTAGTTACGGCTCAACATCTTGATGACCAAGCAGAAACTTTCATGTTAGCGTTAAAGCGTGGTAGTGGGCCAGCAGGGTTGTCTTCAATGCCTGAATTATTGAGTTTTTCAGCGTGTTGCGGTTCAACATGGCTATTACGCCCATTACTTTCAACACCCCGTATAGCGCTAGAAGCTTATATGCAAGAGCAACAATTGTCGTGGGTTGAGGACGATAGTAACCAAGATGACCGTTACGATAGAAATTTTTTACGTCTTCATATTATGCCAACTTTGGCTGAGCGCTGGCCACATTTTTCTCATGCTGTCGCGCGCAGTGCAGCGCTATGTGCTGAGCAAGAATCATTACTCGATGAGTTATTAAAAGATACCCTTGAAGGTATGATGGATTACCGAGGGGGCCTATTTATAGATGATTTGCAAGGGTGTTCATCTTCCAAACGTAATGCGTTAATTCGTCGTTGGGTTGGTTTGCACCAATTGCCAATGCCGCCATTTAACCAATTGGAACGTATTTGGCAAGAAGTCGCGTTAGCTCGGCATGATGCAGACCCTATTTGCCGCTTAGGGCAATTTGAAATTCGTCGTTATCAAGGCGCATTGTGGGTTGTTAAGCGCATTAATAGTCTATTAAATAAACAGTTTGAATGGGCTTTTCCTGAGGTTTTTGAGTTACCTGAATCCTTAGGAGTATTACAAGTTATGGAAGGAGAGGGGCAAATACGGCCACCACTTTCGCATGAAAATGTGACAATCCGTTTTGGGCTGCAAGGCACATTGAAAATAGTAGGACGCCATCGTTCCAGAAGCAGTAAGAAGATCTGGCAAGAATTAGGCGTAGCTCCATGGATGAGAGAAAGAGTGCCATTAATTTATTATAACGACCAGCTAATTACCGCAGTAGGGTGCTTTATTACCCCTGAGGGGGTGGTTGATGAAGCGTCTCTGGGCATTGCCATCGATTGGCAAAAAGAGGGTGAATTTAAGGTATTAAATTAATGAGAAGCCCCTTATGACTGTGATTACCATAAGGGGCTATAGAAGGACTCAAAATCGTGAGTATTAGTGAGAGTGGTCGACAACAATTGTGCCGATTTCAGGATGACTGAAGGAAATTATGCAATCCAATCTTAACTCCTTGGTTCCATCATGTGTCTCAACAATCAGGTACTCAACTTTTTTTCGTAGGAGTAAATCACTGGCCTTCCCCTCAATATTCACGCCGTCATTAAGTATTATTTGCAACTTTAGCTGACGTTGGCATGCGATTTCTAGATATTCGTAATCATCACAATTGATAGGTTGATATTCAGTATCTGTAGACATATTCCCTCACCACTGTGTTAGTGGCGGTTATTGCCGCCTTGAACATGTTGTACTAAGCAAAAATGTGCTTAGTACGATAATAGCACAGTAACTTTAATAACTATAATCACAGCGCAGGGAAAAAGACAATTCTTATTCACTAAATCAATACACAACGTATTTTATCAGTAATGTCCGAATTTTCTTATGTTTGACATATTTTTATTAGATGAAATGCTATGATGTTTATATTGGTTAACAAGTTAAAACACATGGTTTTAAGGGAATTATAATGAAAAAATCACTAATGTTAGTCTTAATGGCGGTTGGAAGCATTACGTTAGCTGGCTGCCAGAGTGCGACAAAAAATATTGATGCAGCACCAGTCGATAAAGTCTATACAGGGGTTTTACCTTGCGCGGATTGCTCTGGTATTGAGGCAACATTGTTAGTTAACCAAGATGGTAGTTATGTTGAACAGCTCGTTTACTTAGGAACGAAAGATGGTGATACAGCTTTCCATGATACTGGTAAATGGGATATAGAAAATAATAAACTACGAGCAACTAATCCTAAAGGTGAAAGTACTTATTTTGCCCAATCAGCAGATGGTCAATCAGTGACCTTGCTGGATTTAGACGGTAACCCGATTGAAACACAGATGAATTATACGTTAGACCAAGTTAAGCCAAGTAAAAAAGTGGGGCAGTACCGCTATATGGCTGATGCAGCAGTTTTCAAAGAGTGCGATAGTGGTCGCCAATACGCTGTTTCTGGTGTTGAATTAGAAAAAGCGTATGGAGAAACTGGGGTAGATGGTGGTACACCTGTCTATGCTGAAATTGAAGGTTATTATACCATTCGTCCTTCAATGGAAGATGGCCAGTTTGATTCCGCATTAGTCCCAACAGGTGCAATTAAGTTCGACAAATCTGCTTCTTGCAACTAATTCGTACTTTTTTCTTTCTTAAGAAGACCCACTTCAACTGAAGTGGGTCTTTTTCTTTTTAGGCTGTAAATTACCAATTAAAACGCCGTATTACCCATCTTTAATTTTTTTCTTATCATTATTTGATATCAATATAACTTTTTTATTGACGCAAAATATTTATATAAATGTGAGGATTGTCATGGCTGTTGGTCAATGGGAGACAATTGTTGGTTAGTTTGAATTATCGAAAATGCTGGGAAGGCAGTATACTCAATTCAACTAGAGATAATTAATTGCTTTAGTGTGTAGGGTTGGGTTAGATGATAAGTCTATAAGAAAACTTATAAGTTATAGCGGTAATAAAAAATAGAACGAATCAAAGGATAAGGAATGAATAAGAAAAATATTTATCTATTTTGTTCTGCAGGAATGTCTACCTCACTGCTAGTTAACAAAATGAGACAGCAAGCAGAAAAATACGATGTACCTGTCAATATAGAGGCCTTCCCTGAAAGCTTAGCTTCAGAAAAAGGTGTAGATGCGGATGTGATATTACTCGGCCCGCAAATTGCTTGGATGTTATCGGATATCCAAAAATTATTACCTAACAAGCCAGTTGAAGTTATTGATTCACTTTTGTACGGAAAAGTGGATGGGCTCGGTGTACTAAAAGCTGCCGTTGCAATTATAAAAAAACAAACTGCAAGCTAATACCAAAAAGCTATTTACAACCTCTACAACATAATAACTCCATCAACATTAACGTTATTAACATAACGTAATTAGTTAAGAATGGAGCATACTCAAAAAATTGAGGGTATTTTTATGAGTCTTTTTATCACTTCGCTTGAAAAGGTACTCCTTCCATTCGCTGTTAGATTGGGAAAGCAACCTCATGTTAATGCAATAAAGAATGGTTTTATTCGAATTATGCCTCTGACCTTAGTTGGGGCAATGTTTGTGTTAATTAATAATGTTTTTCTGAGTTTTGATACAGGGTCATTTTTCTATTCTTTGGGGGTTAGACTAGAGCTTTCAACGATAGAAACACTAAATGGTTTTAAAGCCATTGGCGGAAACGTTTATAACGGGACATTGGGAATTATGTCCTTAATGGCACCTTTTTTTATTGCGATGGCACTGGCGGAAGAACGTAAGGTTGATCCACTTGCTGCTGGTTTATTAGCTGTTGCTTCTTTTATGACAGTCACACCATATGACGTCAATGGCGCTTATGCCGTTGGTGCTAATTGGCTCGGTGGGGCTAATATCATTTCAGGGATCATTCTAGGGTTAGTCGTTGCTGAAATGTTCACTTTTATTGTTCGCCGTAATTGGGTGATTAGATTACCAGATAGCGTACCACCATCCGTATCTCGTTCATTCTCTGCACTTATTCCTGGTTTTATCATCTTATCAATTATGGGAATTGTGTCGTGGGCGCTAAGCGGTATTAGTAGTAATTTCCATCAAATCATTATGGACACAGTATCCACACCACTTGCTTCTATGGGGAATGTTGTTGGCTGGGCATATGTTGTATTTACCTCTCTATTATGGTTCTTTGGTATCCATGGTTCTCTCGCATTAACCGCATTAGACAGCGGTATAATGACACCGTGGGCATTAGAAAACGTGTCTTTATATGCAGAGTATGGTTCAGTTGATGCTGCGATTGCTGCGGGTAAATCCTTCCATATGTGGGCAAAACCGATGCTTGACTCCTATGTATTCTTAGGTGGAACGGGCGCTACATTAGGATTAATTATCGCTATTTTTATCGCATCGCGTCGTGCCGACCATCGTCAGGTTGCGAAATTAGCATTACCGGCAGGTATTTTCCAAATTAATGAGCCGATTATTTTTGGTCTACCGATCATTATGAACCCGGTTATGTTTATTCCATTTATTCTTATTCAGCCTTTATTGGCAGGAATAATGGTCGCGGCTTATTATTTAGGGATTATCCCACCAGTGACGAATATCGCACCATGGACAATGCCGACGGGGCTGGCTGCATTCTTCAATACTAATGGTAGTATCGCTGCCTTACTACTTGCATTATTTAACCTTGGTGTGGCTGTACTCGTTTATCTTCCGTTCGTTGTGATTTCTAATAAAGCACAAAACACAATCGATGAAGAAGAGAGTGAAGAAGATATTGCTAACGCACTTAAGTTTTAAAATAAGGGGGAGCTTGCTCCTCCCATCAAAATAGAGATAAAAGTATGTTTGAACTTAATGATATCCAAGAAGATGCGACTATGGATGAACTTGAAGAAGTTGTCATGGGGCTGATTATTAATGCAGGGCAAGCAAGAAGCTTGGCTTATACCGCATTAAAAAAGGCGAAAGAAGGTGATTTTGTGACGGCAAAAAGTTTAATGGCACAATCGCACTCTTCGCTGAATGAGGCGCATAAAGTGCAAACTCAATTGATTGAAAGTGATATGGGTGAAGGACGAATCAAAGTTAGCTTAGTTCTGGTTCATGCACAAGATCATTTAATGAATGCCATGTTAGCCCGTGAATTAATTACAGAGTTAATTGAGTTACATGAAAAATTAAACCATTAGAGAGGGAGCCATGATGCAGGCACTGATGAATAGAACCGACACTAATGCTGAAATTAAACTCGTTCAAGAAAGTGAACTTTTTAATAATAAAACCTTTCATGTCTTTATTTATAATAAAGTTGAGAGTGCAAGTGGACTGCATCAACATGATTATTATGAATATATGATTGTTCTAACGGGGCGTTGTTATCAAATAATTAATGGGAAAAAAGTTTTATTAGAGCGGGGAGATTTTATTTTTCTCCCAATAGGGTCGCATCATGAAAGCTCTTATGATTTTGGGCCTACACGGATACTCAATGTTGGAATTAGTAAATCATTTTTTGATAAACATTATTTACCACTATTACCAAGTTATTTTGTTGCATCGCAAGGCTATCAATTAAAAAATGAATTTATGGCTTATATAGAGTCCGTGATTGCATCATTAAATTTTCGTGATAGTGAATTTAATGAATTTATTGAGTTGGTTACATTTAATGTCGTAAATCGATTACGCCATTATCGTGAAAAAAGTATGCGAGATGATGCCCCTCAATGGCTAAAAAATACATTGGAAGAAATGCATGATATCGCTATGTTTAGTGAAAGTGCTCTACAAAATATGATTTCGATAACGGGAAAATCACAAGAGTACTTAACTCGGGCAACAAAACGCTATTATGGCAAAACGCCAATGCAGATTATTAATGATATCAGAATTAATTTTGCTAAAAAGCAACTCGAAATAACTAATTATTCAATTACGGATATTGCTTTTGAATCCGGTTATAGCAGTCCAAGTTTATTTGTTAAAAAATTTAAAGAGCTAACTTCATTAACACCAAGTGATTACAGAAAAAATCTATTTAGTGTTGAACAAAAAATGGTAGGTTAAATTATTACCTAAATAATCTTCCCATTTCTATGCGTCTCAAGCATATCCATCTTTTTCTATAAAGATGGTGTGCTTTTCTATGTCTATTATAAAGGTACAATGAGGTTAATATGACTCAGAATCAGAAATTAAAAGTTGTCACCATTGGGGGAGGGAGTAGCTACACTCCTGAATTACTAGAAGGTTTTATTAAACGTTACCATGAGTTACCTATTACTGAATTATGGTTAGTGGATGTTGATGAAGGTAAAGAAAAATTAGATATTATCTATAATTTATGCGAGCGCATGGTTAAACATGCCAATATATCACTCAAGATATTTAAAACGCTTGATAGGCGAGAAGCATTAAAAGACGCTGATTTCGTGACGACTCAATTAAGAGTTGGGCAATTAAAAGCACGTGCGTTAGATGAATCAATCCCCTTAAAACATGGTTATTTGGGGCAAGAAACTAATGGTGCTGGTGGCTTATTCAAAGGGCTGCGAACAATACCTGTGATTTTTGATATTATTAAAGATGTCGAAGAAATTTGCCCGAATGCTTGGGTAATTAATTTCACCAACCCCGCAGGTATGGTAACTGAAGCTGTTTATCGCCACACTAACTTCAAACGTTTTATTGGTGTTTGTAATATACCTATCGGTATGAAAATGTTTATTACCGATGTTTTGAAACTATCTGATAGCGATGAATTATCTATCGACTTATTTGGTTTAAATCATATGGTTTTTATCAAAGACGTTATTGTAAATGGTTCATCACGGTTTAATGAGTTATTAGAAGGGATTGCCTCTGGAACATTAAGCGCAAATTCAGTTAAAAATATTACAGACCTTGCTTTTGATGAAGGATTAATTCGTGGATTAAATCTGATCCCATGCTCTTATTTATTGTACTATTTTAAACCTAAGGAAATGCTAGCGATTGAGCTTGGCGAGTATTATAAAGGGGGGGCTAGGGCTCAAGTCGTGCAAAAAGTTGAGCATCAACTCTTTGAACTATATAAAAATCCAACATTAGATGTAAAACCTAAAGAGCTTGAATTAAGAGGTGGAGCTTATTATTCAGATGCCGCTTGTGAAGTCATCAATGCAATATACAATGACAAACAAACGGAGCACTATGTTAATATTCCACATCATGGGCATATTGATAATATTCCTGAAGACTGGACAGTCGAAATGACATGCTTATTAGGTCGTGATGGCGCAAAACCGCACCCACGAGTAAAGCATTTTGATGATAAAGTACTTGGTTTAATTTATACCTTAAAAACTTTTGAAATTACCACTAGCCAAGCTGCAGTAAATGGTCAGTTTAATGATGTTTTATTGGCGATGAATCTAAACCCATTAATTCATTCTGATAACGATGCGCGTTTAATTTCTAAGGAATTACTTATCGCCCATAAAAAACACCTACCGAACTTCGCTAAAGCAATACAACAGCTTGAGCAAGAAGGTTAATTAGCCAAATAGCTTATAGTGTCAAGGGAGAGCATATGGCTGTATTACTTATTGTAAATGCCGATGATTTTGGACTCTGCGAGGCCGTTAATTACGGCATCATTGAATCTCATCGTAATGGAGTTGTTCATTCAACAAGCGCGATGATGAATATGCCTGCAATATCCCATGCGGCTAAATTAAGCCAAGAGAATCCGAATCTGGCAGTGGGGATGCATTTTGTTTTAACGGCTGGGAAGCCTTTCTCATCAATGCCTACTCTCAGCCGTGATGGGCTGTTGGGTAAATGGCTTTGGAATATTGATATTAATGATTTACCATTGATTGAGATTGAACAAGAACTAAATTTGCAATATCAAAAATTTATCGAAATTTTTGGTCAAAAACCGAGCCATATCGATAGCCATCATCATGTTCATATGATTGAGGGTATTTTTCCAATTGTAGTTGCTTTCGCCCAAGAAAAGGGTATTGCATTACGTGTTGATCGCCAATTAGAGAAAAATTGGCCGCCATTATCATATCAAGTGCCAAGCACTGACTGTTTTAGTAGTGAGTTTTATGGTGATCAAATCTCAGAAGCGTTATTTTTGAAGATTATTAATGAAGCTAAAGCACAAGGTAATAATTCTATTGAAGTTATGAGCCATCCTGCTTTTATTGATAATGCGCTATTAAAAAGTAACTATGCTTATCCACGTTTAAATGAATTGGAAGTATTAACATCTGAAAATTTAAAATCACAGATTTTGGCGGATGGTTTTAAGATTGGTTCGTACCGAGACATCTAAAAAAAGAAGCCCAAATTCAAATAACCGAAATTTGGGCTTTATTTTCTAGCTTTTAACTTATTTTATTTACCGAGCTTTCCTTTTAGGAAGCTAATAACATTTTCTAAGCCAACCAATTCTTTATCATCACTACGGCGTGATTTATATTCAATTTGGTTGTTGTCTAAGTTACGGTCACCAATAACGATAGTGTATGGAACACCAATCAGCTCCATATCGGCAAACATCACGCCTGGGCGCTCTTTACGGTCATCGAAAATCACATCAATACCATTTGCTTTTAAGTCAGCGTAAAGTTTTTCTGCAACTTCTTTAACACGATAAGATTTGTGCATATTCATTGGTAAAATAGCCACTTGGAACGGAGCAATTGCATCCGGCCAAATAATTCCGCGGTCATCATGGCTTTGTTCAATAGCAGCGGCAACAATACGCGTTACACCAATGCCATAACAGCCCATGGTGACGATTTGGTTATGTCCATCTTCATTTTGGACTGAAGCTTTCATTGCTTCTGAGTACTTAGTCCCTAATTGGAAAATATGGCCAACTTCGATACCACGTTTAATTTGCAGTACACCTTTACCATCTGGGCTTGGGTCTCCTTCAACAACGTTGCGTAAATCAAAAGCTTCTGGTAACGCCAAATCACGTTCCCAGTTGATGCCAAAATAGTGTTTACCATCAATATTTGCGCCTGCACCAAAGTCGCTCATTACTGCAACGCTACGGTCGATAACAATCGGAAGTGGCATATTGACTGGGCCTAAAGAGCCCGGGCCAGCATTCACTGCATTTCTGATTTCAGCTTCCGTGGCGAATTCTAATGGGCTAGCCACTAATGGGTGTTTTTCTGCTTTGATTTCATTTAACTCATGGTCGCCACGAATTAATAAAGCGACGAGCGTGTGACCTGAATCTTTTTTCGCATGAACAATCAATGTCTTAACAGTTTTTTCAACAGGTAAATTGAATTGCTCAACGAGCTCTGCGATTGTTTTTGCATTAGGCGTATCAACAAGACGCATCTCTTCTGTTGGAGCACAACGTGGCGTTGTTGGTGCTAATGCTTCTGCGAATTCAATGTTAGCGGCATAATCAGATTCGGTAGAGAAAATAACGTCATCTTCACCATTTTTTGCTAATACTTGGAATTCGTGGGATGCGCTACCGCCGATAGAGCCAGTGTCAGCTTGAACGGCACGAAAATCAAAGCCAATACGCGTGAAAATTTTGCTGTAGGCTTCGTACATCGCATCATAGGTTTCTTGCAATGATTCTTGGCTAGTGTGGAAAGAGTATGCATCTTTCATAATAAATTCACGCGAGCGCATCACGCCAAAACGTGGGCGAACTTCATCACGGAATTTGGTTTGAATTTGGAATAAATTCAATGGCAATTGCTTGTAAGAGGTGATTTCGTTACGGACTAAATCTGTGATCACTTCTTCATGGGTCGGGCCGAGAACAAACGGGCGCTCACCACGGTCAACAAAACGCAGCAATTCAGGACCATACTGTTCCCAACGTCCACTTTCTTGCCATAAATCTGCAGGCTGAACGACGGGTAAAGATACCTCGATAGCGCCTGCATTTTCCATTTCTTCACGGACGATGGTTTCTACTTTACGCAGAACACGAACACCAGTGGGTAACCAGTCATACAGACCGGAAGCAAGTTTACGGATCATTCCTGCACGCAGCATCAGCTGATGGCTGATAACTTCTGCATCCGCAGGGGTCTCTTTTAGAGTTGAGAGCAGATATTTGCTAGTACGCATTGTATAGGTTCCATTAGAACAACAAGTTATGGCAAACGACTTATTTGCCAAGGTATATAGTGAGCTAGTCTACCAGTGACGGAGACTTGCCAAAAGGGGTTAACGTGATTTTTCGTATGGTTCGATAGCGAATACTTCAGTCACACCATCAATTACCCGCCAGCGAATATTAAAATCTAATAAATGGACTGCATAGTCACGTGTTTCAGTAGATTGTTTCTTATATGCGGGGCGAGGGTCTTGCATTAAAACTTGTGAAATAAATTGTTTAATACCTGGGTAGTGATTTTGATAATCATCTAATTCAGTTTCTATTTCTGGGGTAAATATAACCTGCATATCATCTGAAGGTATGTCCTGTGCGTACCCTGCAGTTGCGGTTGGTATTGCCTCAGCAAAGGGTAAATAAGGTTTTATATCGATAATAGGGGTGCCATCTACTAAATCAAGGCTACCAAGCTCAAGGATCACTTGACTGTTTTCTATTGTTATTCCATGTAATTCAACAAGAGACATGCCTATTGGGTTTGGTCTAAATGTTGAACGGGTTGCGAAAACACCCATTTTATCATTGCCACCTAGTCTTGGAGGGCGCACTAGCGGTTTCCAGCCATTTTTCATTGTTTGATGAAAAACGAATAGAACCCAAACATGGCTAAATTGACTGAGTCCTCGCACCGCATTTGGGTCGTTGAATGGAGAATGCAGATGTAAGCGTCCCGCACCCCCCTGAACAAGTCCAGGTTGGCGAGGGATTGCAAACTTTTCTTTATAAGGTGATTCAATGTGCCCAATAACATTAAACTGAAAAGATTGCATAAGATATTTATTCAACAATTTGTAATGCACTGCCTTCACAGATAGTTGCCTGATAACAACCTGGAGAGGTCATGGTTTGGCACTGGTGTAAAAGTACGGCATCAGCCGCAATATAGGCAGCTTGTGTTAACATACTGTTTTTTGCGGTATTCAAATTTGCCGGAGGGCTTTGAACGCTTTCTCGACAAGATTCCCCAGAAACAACACCTAAATCTTTGAAAGGCATCCCTAATAATTCTTCTGGGCTATTCATTAATTTAACGTTTGCTGTGTCTGGCTCTGTTACTTTCGGTACAGGTTTAGACAATTTCATACTAGTGAAACCTTTATTTTGCCCTGGACTCGTGTATTGGTTAATTCCACACCCGGCTAACACAAATGTTACCAAAGTGAGCAATAACAGTCTCATAAGTTATACCTTTCTTATATGATTCAAAATAATGCCGCGTTGTTTTTATAGTCTATAAATTACAAAAAATACTAGACGGCGTTAAGCCGTCTAGTATTTTAATCGTTTTTTAAATAATAAAAAAGATTACCAACCTTTAACTGCACCACCATCGAAGACTTCATTAGCTTTGTTTGCTACTTCATCTGATTGATATGCCTGAATAAATTTTTTCACGTTCTCACTATCTTTATTATCTTCACGAGCAACAATAATATTTACGTACGGAGAATCTTTATCTTCAACAAATAAACCATCTTTTGCAGGTGTTAATTTAGGTGTAGCACTACTTGCCCAAGTCGTATTGATAATCGCTAATGCAATTTTTTGGTCATCTAAAGCACGAGGTAATTGAGGCGCTTCTAACTCAACAAATTTCAGGTCTTTCGGGTTTTCAACCACATCTAAAACAGTTGGCATTAAGCCAGTACCATCTTTTAATTTAATTAAACCTTGTTGTTGTAATAACAGCAATGAACGGCCTAAGTTAGTTGGGTCATTTGGTAACGCAATTTGTGAACCATCAGCGAGTTCATCTACCGACTTAATTTTTTTAGAGTAAGCCGCAATTGGATAAATAAAGGTATTTCCAACAGGAACTAATTTGTAGTTACGATCTTTAATTTGTTGATCAAGATAAGGCTTGTGTTGGAATGCGTTCGCATCGATATCGCCTTTACTTAATGCTTCATTAGGTAAAACAAAGTCATTAAATGAAACGAGCTCAACATTTAAACCGTACTTTTCTTTAGCAACTTTCTGTGCGACTTCAGCAACTTCTAATTCTTTGCCCATGATCACACCAACTTTGATGCTGTTGGCATCTTTCTCTTTTTCACCACAACCAGTGAGAACGAGTGTGCCTAATAGCGCGCCGACAACTGCGATAGATTTTAATTTAATAGACATTGGTTTACCCCTTTAAAACGGACTTTATAAGCACCTTAACGGCGCAGCTATTTTACTAACTATCGATGTGAAACTTTTTTCATTAAATACTCGCCACCAAACTGAATTAGGTTTACTAAAATGACGAGGAGAACAATAACGGTATTCATCACAACAGGATTATAAGTTTGATAACCATATTGTAGTGCTATTTGACCTAAACCACCGGCACCAACTGCACCACCCATTGCAGAATATCCGACTAACATAATTAACGTGATAGTGGCTGCATTAATTAAACTTGGCAATGCTTCAGGGATCAAAATCTTACGAATAATCTGAAGCGGAGTCGCTCCCATCGCACGGGCTGATTCAATTAAACCACTTGGAATTTCTAATAACGCATTTTCAACCATGCGAGCAATAAACGGCGCAGCGCCAATTGTTAAAGGAACGATTGCCGCTTTTAAACCAATAGTCGTTCCAACAAGAAACGAAGTTAATGGAATAATCCACACCAGTAAAATAATAAATGGCACAGAGCGGAAAATGTTTACTACAACTGCAAGAGCACGATATAGCCCTACATTCTCCATTACTTGGTCTTTGCGTGTAATATAGAGCAATACACCTAATGGTAAACCTAAAACAAAACCCAAAAAGCCGGAAACAAAGGTCATTGTGATAGTGTCAATTGTGCCGTTAATCAGCAGGTAAATCATTCTCTCAGACATAACCCAAAACCTCTACTTTCACATGATGCTCTTTTAAAAATGCAATTGTGGATTCAACCCCACCATTGATGCCATGTAGCTCTGCGAGCATCACACCAAATTTCACGCCGCCAGCGTAGTCAATTTGTGAACTTAAAATATTAATATCAATATCAAATTTGCGTACAGCCATTGAAATTAAAGGTGCATCAACAGACTGCCCTGTAAATTCGAGCTTGAGTAATGGTGATAAGTCCTTACCTGGGGCCGTTTTTAATCGTTCTTTATAATCATCTGGAATATCAATAACTAATGTTGATTGAATAAACGCTTGAGCGACAGGTGTTTTCGGGTGAGAGAATACTTCACTCACTTTGTCTTGCTCAATTAATTGACCGCCACTTATTACAGCAACTTGATCACAAATACGTTTTACAACATCCATTTCGTGAGTAATTAATAAGATAGTTAAGCCTAATCGACGGTTAATATCTTTTAATAATTCTAAAATTGAACGGGTTGTCGCGGGGTCTAATGCACTTGTCGCTTCATCACATAGTAATACTTTTGGTGAATTAGCTAATGCGCGAGCTATAGCAACACGTTGCTTTTGTCCGCCCGAAAGGTTTGCTGGGTATGCATCTTTCTTTTCAGTTAACCCAACTAAATCGAGTAATTCACTTACACGCTCTATAATTTTTTCTTTAGGCGTATTATCAAGTTCCAAGGGGAGAGCAACGTTATCAAAGACGGTACGTGAAGATAACAGGTTAAAATGCTGGAAAATCATGCCAATGCCGCGACGTGCTCTCGTCAACGTTTTTTCAGTCATTGATGTTAAATCTTGTCCATCAACAATAACTTGGCCTGAAGTTGGGCGTTCAAGCATATTCACGCAACGAATAAGCGTACTTTTACCCGCACCTGAAGCACCAATAACGCCATAGATCTGACCAGCAGGCACATGCAAGCTAATATCAGTAAGCGCTTGAATGTTACGGCTTCCTTGCTGGAAAACTTTATTAATATTTGAGAGCTTTATCATTTATAGTTTCTAACTTTATCTGAATTGTTTTTAGATAGTGTATCTAATAAGGTTGGATGTTAAGGCGTCTAGACGTCTAAGTCAATAAAGATTGTTCTATTTATTCTATTCTCCTTTTATTTCTTTTCATGAGATACTAAAAAGATACTAAATTTTAGGAGTAAACAGGTGAGTAACGGGATCCCAGCAGTCTTTTTAGATAGAGATGGAACAATTAATATCGATCATGGTTATGTACATAAAATTGATGATTTCGAATTTATTGAAGGGTCAATTGAAGCGATGCTCGAATTAAAAAAGATGGGTTATGCATTAGTTATTGTAACTAACCAGTCAGGTATTGGTCGGGGAATTTATACAGAAGACCAGTTTATGCAACTCACAGAATGGATGGATTGGTCATTAGCAGATCGCGGTATCGACTTAGACGGTATTTATTTTTGCCCTCATCATACTGAGGCTACAGTAGAAGAATATCGCCAAGACTGTAATTGCCGTAAACCAAAGCCAGGAATGCTACTAGACGCGCAGGCTTTTTTAAAAATAGACATGGCATCATCTATTATGGTGGGTGATAAACTTGCTGATATGTTGGCAGGCAAAGCCGCTAAAGTCGGTACAACTATATTAGTGAAAAGTGGTGAGCCAGTCACCGATGAAGCAATCAATAATGCAGATATTGTTATTAACAGTATCGCAGAGTTGCCAGAAACGCTAAAAAGAATCAAAAAGTAGCCTTTTTGGGTGGTAAATAGGCAGTTAGAAAAAAAATGT